>DATBIZ010000025.1:0-28819 GCA_036556645.1 Vicinamibacteria bacterium
GCAGGCCGGGGTCCTTCTGGGTGGCCACGACGGTGCCCACCACGCGCGCGAGGATCACTCCTTCACCTCGACCGTGTCCACCACGCCCACGATCGCGGCGTCCACCGGGCAGTCCTTGAGCCCCGCCGCCATCCGCGCCGACGAGCCGCTCACGACCAGCACGCGGTCGCGCAGGCCGGCGTCCACGGTGTCCACCGCCACCAGGTAGGCGGACTCGTCCTTGCCGTGCGGGTCCACCGCGCGGACGACCAGGAGCTTGGCGCCGATGAGGCGCTCGTCTTTCCTGGTGGCGACGACCGTACCGACGACGCGGGCGAGGATCATCTGGGTCGGGGCGGGGCGTGGGGCGCCCGCCCGGACGACGCTAGCGGGTCGCCGCGGCGGCCTTGCCGATCGGCAGCACGTCCTCGAGGTTGCCGTGCGGGCGCGGGATCACGTGCACGGAGACCAGCTCGCCCACCCGGCGCGCGGCGGCGGCGCCCGCGTCGGTGGCGGCCTTGACCGCGGCCACGTCGCCGCGCACCAGCGCGGTCACGTAGCCGGAGCCGATCTTCTCGTAGCCGACGAGCGTGACCTTCGCCGCCTTCACCATGGCGTCGGCGGCCTCGATCATGGCCACCAGCCCGCGGGTCTCGATCATGCCCAGCGCTTCACCCATGCTTGCTGCCTCCGCGTGATTGGCTGACTCTGAACCGCCGCGCCGCGCGAGTCAAGCCGCGCGGGCTCAGTGACGGAAGCGCTCGACCGCCTCCGTCACCAGCCGCACCAGCTCCGTCCGCGTGAGCACCACCGTGTCCGCCGCGCCCCCCGGCCCCGGGCCGGCGGGCCGCGCCGCCGTGGACGCCGGCGCGCCGTCCGTGGCGCAGACCGGCTCCGGGTAGCCGGCGCGCGGCCGCATCTCGATCAGGCGCGCCACGTCCGTCGCGGGGAGCAGGTTGGTCACGCCGAGCAGCCGCGTGATCAGCGTGATCTTCGCGACCTGCTCCAGGGCCTCCATCCGCTCCCACGCCCGGTAGAGGCTGTCGCCCACGGTCAGCGCGCCGTGGTTCGCGAGCAGGAGCGCCTGCGCCTGGCACACCGCCGCGCCCACGTTGTCGGCCAGCTCGGCCGTGGACGGCGTGCCGTAGGGGATCACCGGCACCTTGCCCAGCGTGACCACCGCCTCCGCGATCAGCGGCTGGTCGAGCGCGAGGCCCGCCACCGCGAAACCGGTGGCGACCGGCGGATGCGCGTGCACCACCGCTCCCGCGTCGGGGCGCCGGCGGTAGACCGCGGTGTGCATCAGCACCTCGGTCGAGGCGCGCCGCCCGTCGGTGGGTCGGCCGGCGAGGTCGGTCTGCACGATCATGTCGGGCGTGAGGAACCCCTTGCACACGCCCGGGGGCGTGACCAGCAGGGCGTCCCCGACCCGCACGGAGACGTTGCCCTCGTTGCCGCTGATCAGCGCGCGCGCGTAGAGCCGGCGGCCGACCTCGACCATCTCGCCGCGGGCCTGGTCCTCGCGCACGGTCAGGAGGGCAGCGGCAGCGCCCGCGCGCGGTCGCGGCAGGCCGCCGAGCAGAAATGCTCCTCGCGCCCGTCCACCGTGGCGCGCAACGCGCGGTCCCGCGGCACGAACGTGTTGCACACGCGGTCGCGCACCAGCGTGGGGGCGGGCGCCGGATCCGGCCGCAGGCCCACCAGCAGGTTGGCCACGAAGCGGACCGCGAGCCGCAGGAGGAACAGCGCCACGAGGATCCGGAGCAGGATGCCGAGGGGGCTCATGTGCGGTCGGCGCTCAGCCGCGCTGCGCGAGCGGGACGTAGGGGACGTCGCGCGGGCCCACGTAGTCGCTCTCCGGCCGGATCAGCTTGTTGTTCGAGAGCTGCTCCAGCACGTGCGCGGTCCAGCCGGCGATGCGCGAGACGGCGAAGATGGGGGTGAAGAGGTCGGTGGGGATGCCCAGCGCGCGGTAGAGCGAGGCCGAGTAGAGGTCCACGTTCGGGTAGAGCGACCGGCTGGCCCGCACGGCCTCTTCCAGCGCGGCGGTGACGTCGTACCAGCGCCGCTGGCCCGTTTCCTCGCCGATCCGCCGCGACAGCTCGCGCAGGTGCGCGGCGCGCGGGTCCTCCGTGCGGTAGACCGCGTGGCCGAAGCCCATCACCTTGCGCTTGGCCGCGAAGGTCTCCGCCACCCACTCCGCCGCCCGCTCGGGCCGGCCGATCTCCTCGAGCGCCTGCATCACCGCCTCGTTGGCGCCGCCGTGCAGCGGGCCCTTCAGGGTGGCCAGCGCGGCGGTGATCGCGCCGTGCACGTCGGAGAGGGTGGAGGCGGCCACCCGGGCCGCGAAGGTGGAGGCGTTGAACTCGTGGTCGGCGTGGAGCACCAGCGCCACGTCCATGGCCCGCGCCGCCGGCTCGCCGGGCCGCTCCCCGGCCAGCATGTAGAGGAAGTTGGCGGCGTGGGGAAGCCGGGCGTCCGGAGCCACCGGCGTGCGGCCGTTGCGCAGCCGGTCGATGGCCGCGACCACCGTGGCGAGCTGGGCCGCCAGGCGCAGCGCCTTGCGCGAGGCCGCGGGCAGCGTGTCGTCGCCTCCCTCGGGGTCGAGGCCTCCGAGCGCGGAGACCGCGGTGCGCAGGGTGGTCATGGGGTGCGTGCCGCGCGGCAGCGCCCGGATCACCGAGAAGAGCGCGTCCGGGACCGGCCGCTCGCGCGCGAGCTGCGCGCGGAACGCCGGGAGCTGCTCCGCGGTGGGCAGGCTGCCCTTGTGCAGCAGCCAGGTCGTCTCCTCGAAGCTCGAGTGCCGGGCCAGCTCGTGGATGTCGATGCCGCGGTAGGAGAGGATCCCGCGCGCGCCGTCGATCGTGGAGATGGAGCTCTCGCCCGCCACCACGTTGCGCAGACCCGAGGACTTCACCGCCTCCACCATGCCCGCTCCTGGCCCGTCTTCCCGCGCGAACGAACGATTATTCGGCGCGGCGCGCGGGGGCGTCAAGCCGTGGTCGCTCCGCCCCGTGCCGCGCTGCGTTCGCGCCTGGACCCTGGTCTAGAATCCCCGCACCGGAGGCCGGACGATGATCCGCCTGCAGCGCATCCTGGTTCCCACCGACTTCTCGGAGAGCGCGCGCCACGCGCTGACCTACGGCCTCTCGTTCGCGCGCGAGTACAAGGCGGAGCTGCTGCTCCTGCACGTGGTCGAGATCGTCCCCGTCGGCTACGCGAGCGACCTGTTCCCGGCGCCCATGGCCGCCGTCTTCCAGGAGGTGGCGGCCTACGCGCGCGCCGAGCTGGCCCAGCTCGCGAAGCTGGCCCACGAGCGCGGGGTGGCCACGCGCGAGCTGGTCGCGCAGGGCAAGCCCTCGGCCGAGATCGTGCGCGCCGCCCGCGACCACGACGTGGACGTGATCGTGCTCGGGACGCACGGCAAGGGCATGCTCGACAAGGCCCTCTTCGGCTCCACCACCGAGCGCGTCGTCCGCCGGGCCCCCTGCCCCGTGCTCACCTGCCGCCTGAAGGAGCACGAGTTCGTGGACGAGACCGAATGACGGGCTGATCGTTTCGCGGTTCTACTTCCAGGGAAAGCCCGTCCAGCGGACCAGGGCGGTGCCGACCGTGAAGCCGGCGCCCACCGCGGCCATCAGCACGAGGTGGCCGCGTCGCAACCGGCCCTCGTCGAGGGCGCTGGCCAGCGCGAGCGGGATGGTGGCCGCGGTCGTGTTGCCGTAGCGGGCGATGTTCTTCACGACCTTCTCGTCCGGAAGGCGAAGGCGGTCGCGCGCGGCGTCGATGATGCGGACGTTGGCCTGGTGGGGCACCAGCAGGTCGAGCTGTTCGAAGGGGATGCCGTTCCGTTCCAGGATGGCCGCGCTCGAGTCCGCGAACTTGCGCACCGCGTACTTGAACACGTGCTGGCCGTCCTGGCGGATGAAGTGCATCTTCTTGTCCACCGTCTCGTGCGTGGGCGGATGCAGGCTCCCGCCGCCGGCCATGTAGAGGTGGCAGCCGCCCGAGCCGTCCACCTCGTTGGCGATGTCGAGGATGCCGGTGTCGTCTGCGGAGGGCTCCAGCAGCACGGCGCCCGCGCCGTCGCCGAAGAGCACGCACGTGGTGCGGTCGGTCCAGTCGAGGATCGAGGTCATCACGTCCGCCCCGACCACCATCACCTTGCGGTGCGTGCCCGCCTGGATGAACTGGGCGCCGGTGGCCAGCGCGTACACGAACCCGGAGCACGCCGCCGAGATGTCGAAGCCCCAGGCGCGCCTGGCCTTGAGCTTCTCCTGCACGATGCAGGCGGTGGCGGGGAAGAGCATGTCCGGAGTCACCGTGGCCACCACGATCAGGTCCAGCTCGTCGGCGCCGATCCCGCGCTGCTCCAGGCACCGCGCGGCGGCGCGGACCGCGAGCGCGCTGGTGGGCGTGCCCGGCTCGACGTAGCGGCGCTCGCAGATCCCTGTGCGCGTGCGGATCCACTCGTCGGAGGTGTTGACGCGCTTCTCCAGCTCCTGGTTGGTGACCACGCGCTCGGGCACGTACACGCCGAGCGAGGTGATGGCCGCGCGCCGCGTCGAGGAGGGAGTGAAGGTCAAGGGCAGACGCGGACATTTAAGCCGCTCGCCCCGGGCGGGTCAAGGTGCGCGCCGACGGCGCGGCGGCGATAGCATACGGTTCCATGAAGACCGCCCTGCTCGCGCGGGTGCCCCTCGCCGCCCCGAAGCGCCCGCGGTAGCCATGGACTTCACCCGCGAGCAGCTCCTCGAGATCATGGAGCACCACGTCCCGTTCAACCGGTTCCTGGGCCTGCACGGCGAATCGGTGAGCGAGGGGCGCGCGGTGCTCGTGCTGCCGGTGCGGCCCGAGTTCGTGGGTGACCCGCGCCGGCCGGCGCTGCACGGCGGCGTCCTCTCGACCCTGATCGACACCGCCGGGGGCGTGGCCGCCTGGTCGGCGCTCGCTCCCGGCGAGACGGTCTCGACCGTGGACCTGCGCGTGGACTACCTCGAGCCGGCCGGGCTCGGCGCGCCGCTGCGCGCGGAAGCGGAGCTGGTCCGCAAGGGCAACCGCGTCTGCCACGTGCGCGTGGCGGTGACCCAGGGGGACGCGCTGGTGGCCGAGGGCCGCGGCGTCTTCAACATCCACCGCCGCCGGACCGAGCACGCGTGAATGTCCTCGTCGTCGGGGGCAACCGCTTCGTCGGCCACGAGCTGACGGCGCGGCTGCTCGCCGGCGGCCACCAGGTGACGCTCTTCAACCGCGGGCGCCGTCCCGACCCGTTCGGCGAGCGCGTCGAGCGGCTGCGCGGCGACCGCACCGCGCCCGACTTCGCGCGCCTGCTCGCCCGGCGGACGTTCGACGCCGCGGTGGACTTCGCCGCGTTCACCGAGGCCGACGCGCGCGGGGCGGTGGACGCGCTGGCCGGGCGCGTCGGGCATTACGTGCTGGTGAGCACCGGGCAGGTGTACCTCGTGCGCGAGGGCTGCCCCCGGCCCGCGCGCGAGAGCGACTACGACGGCGAGGTGATGCCGGCGCCGCCCGACGGCCATCCGGACCGCGCCGAGTGGGAATACGGCATGGGCAAGCGCGCCGGCGAGGACGTGCTGGCCGGGGCGTGGGCGCGCCAGGGCTTCCCCTCGACGCGCCTGCGGATCCCGGTGGTCTACGGCGAGCGCGACCACACGCGCCGGCTCGAGGGCTACCTCTGGCGGCTGTTCGACGGCGGTCCGCTGCTCCTGCCCGAAGGCGGCCCGCAGCCGCTGCGGCACGTGTACGCGGGCGAGGTCGTCCGCTTCCTGCTCGCGATCCTCGGCCGCGAGACCACGCTCGGCCGGGCGTACAACCTCTGCCAGCAGGAGGTGCCCACCCTGGCCGAATACCTGCGCCTGCTGGCCGAGCTGATGAGCGCGCGCGCGCGGCTGGTCCCGGTGGCGCGGGAGGAGCTCGTCCGCGCCGGGCTCGATCCGGTGGCGGTGTCGCCGTTCAGCGGGCGATGGGTGTCGCTGCTGGACCCGTCGCTCGCGCGCGACGAGCTCGGCTTCACGCACCGCCCGCTCGAGCGCGGGCTGCACGCGGTGGTGGCCGGCTTCCTGGCCCACCTGCCCGCGGACCGTCCGCCGGCGTACGCCTCACGCGCGCGCGAGCGGGAGCTGGCCGCGCGGCTGGGCTAGTCGGCCGCCAGGAGCTTGCGTGCCGCGTCGAGCTCGGCGCGCTTGGCGTCGTCCACCTTCGGGTAATGCAGGTCCAGGCTCTCCAGCGTGTCCACGATCGCGTCCGCGACCACGAGGCGGGCGAACCACTTGCGGTCCGCGGGCACCACGTACCAGGGCGCCTCCTTGGTGCTGGTGTGCCGGATCATGTCCTCGTACGCGTCCATGTAGCGGTCCCAGTGCTTGCGCTCCTCGACGTCGGCCAGCGAGAACTTCCAGTGCTTCTCGGGCTCGTCGAGGCGCGCGAGGAAGCGCTGCCGCTGCTCCTCCCGCGAGATGTTCAGGAAGAACTTGCGCACCACGGTGCCGTTGCGCGCGAGGTGGGCCTCGAGGTCGTTGATGCTGTCGAACCGCCGGCGCCAGATGTCGTCGGTGACGGCGCCCTTGGGCAGCTTCTGCCGGCCGAGGATCTTCGGATGGACGCGGACGATCAGCACCTCCTCGTAATAGGAGCGGTTGAACACGCCGATCCGCCCCCGCTCGGGGAGCGCGCGCGTGGTGCGCCAGAGGAAGTCGTGGTCCAGCTCCTCGTCGGAGGGCTGCTTGAACGCGAACACCTGGCAGCCCTGCGGGTTCAGGCCGGACATCACGTGCTTGATCACGCCGTCCTTGCCCGCGCCGTCCATGGCCTGGAAGATCAGCAGCAGCGCGTGGCGGTCCTGCGCGTAGAGCACTCCCTGCAGCTCGGTCAGCCGCCGGCAGCCCTCCTGCAGCCGCTCCCGCGCCTGCTTCTTGTCGCGCCAGTCGCCGGTGTCGCGCGGGTCGTGGTCGCGCAGGCGGAACTTCGATCCGTCGTCCACGCGGTAGCGGTCGGCAGGCATGGTCCCTCCGGTGGGCCCCCACGCTATGGGAGGCGGCGCGTGCCGTCAAACGCCGCGGGCTCTAAGATGGGTCGCTCCGGAGGTGGAGGGATGATGCCAGCGGCAGCGATGGTGGCCGCGCTCCTCGCCGCGGCGGCCGCGCCGCCGGCCGCGACGGCCCCGCGCGCGCCCGCGGCCGCGCCGTCCGACCTCGCCGCGCTGCGCGGCGGGCTCGAGTCGCTGGTGGCGCGCGTGTCGCCGGCCGTGGTGCAGGTGCTGGTGAGCGGGTACACGCCGGCCCAGGGCCCGGCCGCGGCCGGCCTGCTCGCGCGCGTGCGGGGCAGCGGCTCCGGCGTGATCCTCGACCCCGAGGGGTACGTGGTGACCAACGCGCACGTGGTGGAGGGGGCGCGGCGGGTGCAGGTCGCGCTCGCCACCGCGGGCGGCGAAGGCGGCCGCTCGATCCTGAAGGCACCCGCGCGCGTGCTGGGCGCGCGCGTGATCGGCGTGGACCAGGAGACCGACCTCGCGGTGCTGAAGGTCGAGGCGGCGGGGCTGCCGTCGCTCGCGCTGGGCGACTCCGAGGCCCTCCGCCAGGGCGAGCTGGTGATGGCCTTCGGCAGCCCCCTCGGCCTGGAGGGCTCGGTGACGCTCGGCGTGGTCAGCGCGGTCGCGCGGCAGCTCCGGCCGGAGGACCGGATGATCTACGTCCAGACCGACGCCGCGGTGAACCCCGGCAACAGCGGCGGGCCGCTGGTGGACATGGAGGGGCGCGTGGTGGGCATCAACACGCTGATCGCGTCCCAGTCCGGCGGCCACGAGGGCGTCTCGTTCGCGGCGCCGAGCAACATCGTGCGCACGGTGGTGGACCAGATCCGCCGCACCGGCCGCGTGCGCCGCGGGGAGATCGGCGTGCGCGCGCAGACGGTGACGCCCGCGCTGGCGGCGGGGCTCGGCCTGAAGCAGGAGCGCGGCGTGGTGCTGGCGGACGTGCGCCCCGACGGGCCGGCGGACGCCGCCGGGCTGCGGGCGGGCGACCTCGTGCTCATGCTCGACGGCAAGGCGATGGAGAACGCGCGCCAGCTCGAGGTCAACCTCTACCAGCGCGCGGCCGGCCAGCCGGTGATGCTCGAGGTGCTGCGCGGGGCCGAGAAGCTGACGCTGCGCGTCGAGGTCACGGAGCGGCCCGGCGATCCCGCCCGCTTCGCCACGCTGGTGACGCCCGAGAACAACGTCGTGCCCGCGCTGGGCATCCTCGGCCTGGACCTGAGCGAGGAGCTGCTGCGCCTCCTGCCTCCGCTGCGCGCGCGGGCGGGCGTGGTGGTGGCGGCGGCGGCGCCCGACGCGCCGGCGGTGCGCGAGCCGCTCGAGCCGGGCGACGTGATCTACGCCCTGAACCAGGAGCCGGTCACCTCCCTGGCGCGCCTGCGCGAGCGGCTGGCGGGCCTGCCCGCGGGCGCTCCCGCCGTGCTGCACGTCGAGCGCGACGGCGAGCTGCGGTACCTGACGTTCGAGGTGGAGTAGCGGTGCGCCACGCCCGCGCGGCCGGGTGGCTGCTGGCGCTCGCGACGGCGGCGGGCACCGCGCACGCGCAGGAGTGGCACGAGTCCTATCGCGCCGGCGTCAAGGCGCTGGCGGCGGGCCAGCCCCTGCGCGCGGTCAGCCTGCTCGAAGACGCGGTGTCCCGGCGCCCGCAGCCGGGCCGCAACGTGATCACGTACGGGACCAACGTGGAGCCGCGGTACTACCCCTACCTCCGCCTGGCCGAGGCGTACCTGCGCCTGAACGACGTGGCGGGGGCGCGCTCCGCGCTGCAACGCTCGGAGCGGTGGGCGGTCGAGCCCGCGGCGGAGCGGGCGCGGCTGGCGGCGGAGCTGGATGCGCTGGCGGCACGGCTGCGCCCGCCGCCGCCGGCGACCCCGACTCCGCCGCCGACGGCGGCGACCCCGGCTCCGCCGCCGGTGACCGTCGCCTCGGCGACGCTTCCGCCGCCGGCGACCCCGACGCCCGCCGCGGCGCTCCCGGCCCCGCCGGCCGCGGCCGCGTCGCGCGCTCCGCTTCCCCCCGTGCCGTCGCGGCCGCCGCGCACGGCCGCGCCGCCCACCAGCGAGCCGCAGCACGCGGGCCACGTCCCGGACCTCTCGGGGACGGGGACCCTGGACGTCGTGTCGCAGCCGCCGGGCGCCGCGGTCTACCTCGACGACGCGCTGCTCGGCGCCACCGACGCGGAATGGGGACGCCTGGTCCGCGGCGGCCTCGCTGCCGGCCGGCATCGCGTCCGGCTGGCGCTGCCGGGCCACGACGCGGTGACCGAAGACGTCGAGATCGCCGCGGGCGCGACCACGGAGCTGCGCCGCCGCCTCCCCTCCCAGGCCCGCGGGCTCGGCGCGCCCCTCGCCGTCTCCGCCGCGGTCGCCTTGACCCTGCTCGCGCTGACGCTATGGGCGTTGCGGCGCCCGCGGGCGCCCGCACCCTCTTCGGCGGCGACCCCGCGCCAGGCGCTCGACGCCACGCCGACCCCGTGGCGAGGGACCCCGTCCGCCGCGGGCGGGCCCGGGGCCGTGCGCGACGAGCACGGCGTCGAGCGCTTCGGCGAGTACCGGCTGATCGAGCCGCTCGGGCGCGGGGGCATGGCGTCCGTGTACAAGGTCGAGCGGCGCGGCGAGCTCTTCGCGCTGAAGCGCCCGCTGCCCGCCTTCCTGCAGGAGCCCGAGTTCCTGGAGCGGTTCCTGCGCGAGGCGGAGATCGGCCGTACCCTCCATCATCCCAACATCGTGCGCATCCTCGAGCGGGGCGAGATCGAGGGGGTGCCCTACTTCACCATGGAGCTGGTGCCCGGCCAGACGCTGCAGGCCCTGCTGCAGCGCGGCGTCCTCGACCCGCGGCAGGCCGCCGCCCTGGTCGTGCAGGTCGCGGAGGCGCTCGACTACGCGCACCTGAAGGGCGTGGTGCACCGCGACCTGAAGCCGTCGAACATCATGGTGCTCGCGGACGGCACCGCGCGCGTGATGGACTACGGCATCGCCCGCGCCCGCCGCTTCGAGGGCCTGACCGTCACGGGGTCGTTCCTCGGCAGCCCCGAGTACATCGCGCCCGAAGGCATAGACGGCAAGCAGACCGACGGCCGCAGCGACCTGTATTCGCTCGGCGTGGTGTTCTACGAAACCCTCACCGGCCGCCGGCCGTTCGCCGCCGACACGCCCTTCGCGATCCTGCGCAAGCACCTGACCGAGGACCCGCCGCCGCCCGCGCGGCTGCGTCCGGGCGTGCCCGCCGCGCTCGACCGCATCGTGATGCGGCTGCTGAGCAAGCGGCCGGAGGACCGCTACGCGAGCGCGGACCTCCTCGTGCTCGACCTGCGCGACTACCTGAACCAGGCCGCCTGATCAGCGCGTGGTGCGCTTGCCGGCGCGCGCGCGGCCGGCCAGCGTGTCGCCCGCGCGGCGCAGCTCGGCGGCCAGCTCCACCGCCGGCCGCCCCGGGCGCTGACCGCGAGCGGTCGCGTGCAGGTGCGGCCACAGCGCCCGGCGCAGGTCCTCGGGGAGCACGTTCTCGAGGTACTCGAGCGCGGTGCCGCGCAGCGACGCGTTCTCGCCGGAGAGGGCCCGGTGGGCGATCCGCGCCGGCTCCGCCTCGATGGCCAGCGCCAGCAGCGTGAACACGTGCGCGAGCCCCCGCTCCGCCGCGCTCTCCGCGGGGCCCTCGTCCGCCTCGCCCCCCGTCCAGCTCTCGTGCCCCTTCCCGAGCTCGTAGCTCACCGCGGCGAACACCGACGGCGGCGGCGGCCGCAGCGCGCCCGCCCGCGCCACCAGGCGCGCGAGCGCGAGCGCGCTCTGCCGCCGCAGCTCGAAGTCGGGATCGTGCAGCGACGCGAACAGGCCGTCCGCCGCCTGCTGCGTGGCGCACGCGCGCAGGATCCGCGGCACGCGCCGGCGCACCGCCGGCGGCTGGCGCGGGTCGAGCAGCGCGTCCACCAGGAAGCCACAGCCGCGCCAGGCGGTCCGGCGCAGCGCGCGCAGCGCGTCGAGGTAGACGTCGTTGCGACCGAGGAGCGGAAGGACGTGCCCGGCCAGCGCGGGCTCCCCCTCGTCCAGCAGGCGCAGCGCGGCGCGGATCGCGGCCTCGTCGCCCGACCGCAGCGCCGCCACCGTCTCGACGACGGCGTCGCGGCCCGCGCCCGCCGGCGCGGAGCGGGCCTCGGCCCGCGCGGTGCGCTCACCCGCCGAGATCCGGCGCTCGCCGAGCACGCCGGTGTGAGCCAGCGTGGCCAGCGTGGCGCCGTCCACGGCGTCCTCGGGGTCGAGGCGGATCAGCCCGGAGCGCAGGCTGTCCTCCAGCGCCGCGACGTAGCCCCGGTGGAGCCGCCGCGACAGGGCCAGCGCGGCCAGGGCGGCCACGCCCGCTCCGCCGAAGAGCGCGCCGACCGACGTCGGACCGAGCGCGGCGACCGCGGCCAGGCTCAGCGCACCGCCCAGGGCCGTGCCCAGCCGGTCGAAGCCGACGTCCACGATCGTCTTGGTCGGCCGCTTCCGCCGCTCCGGCAGCGGGGTGAAGAGCAGCTCGTACCCGGACCGGAAGAGCGAGTTGTGCAGCACCCCGTGCGCGCCGCGCGCCGCCACCGCGCTCCACAGCCGCGGGTCCACCACTCCGGCCGCCGCCGCCGCCGCCACCGCCGCGGGACGGAGCGCGGCGGTGCCCACCAGGCCCAGGCGCCGCAGCGACGGGCGCACCAGCGTGGTCTGGACCAGCAACGCCAGCAGCCCGACCGCGGCGTGGAACAGCGCGAAGAACGACAGCAGCGGCGGCCCGCCCGCGAACGCGGCGACCGCGCGCGCGCTCAGCACGTAGTCGAGCATGGCCTCCCCCGCCGCGCCCAGCGCGACGATCGCGGCGAGGTCGCGCAGGTAGGGCGCCTGCCGGAGCAGCCGCAGCGCGGTGAGGGGGCCCGTGGCCTCCAGGCGCGACGACGCGGAGCCGTCGGCGGCGGGGGCGTCGTCGAACCGCGTCAGCGCGAGCAGCCCGGCCACGTTGAACGCGGCCGTGATCGCCAGCATCGCGGGCACGGGCAGCACGCCCGAGGCGGCGAACGCGAGGCCGCCCCCCACCACGCCGCCGAGCGACGCTCCGAGCCCCACCGGCCCGATCGTGCGCTTCGCGGTGTAGGGGTCGAACCGCTCGCTCATCAGCGACCAGAACGCCGACACGAGCGTGCCGCCGAACACGGCCATGTGCAGGTAGACCGCGAGCGCGGCCAGCGCGGGCTCCGCCAGGCACAGCGCCCACTCGCCCAGCAGCAGCACGGTGCCGGCCGCCATCGCCGCGCGCAGGACGGTCCCGGGCCCGCGGCGGGACATGGCGGCGGAGAAGCCGAGCACGCTGGCGGCGGACACGACCGCCGCGACGATCATGGCCACCGGCAGCGTGGAGACGGGGAACGACGTGAGGAACAGCGCGTCGCGGGTCGCGCGCCCGGCCACCTGCTGCGCGACGAGGGCGCCCGCGGCCAGCATGCCGGCCGCGACCGCGCGCCGGGAAGCGTCGGTGGTTCGTGGCATGCGGCGTCCGCGCCGGTCCGGCGCGGGTGCGCGCCTATACTACGCCATGCTTCGCCGGCCCTGGCCGCTGGCGCTGGTCCTGCTCGCGGCCGGCGTCCCGGCGCGCGCGCAGGGGCCGACGTCGCTGAGCCGCTCCGGCTCGGGCGCGCGCGCGGCGGGGATGGCCCACGCGTTCGTCGCCGTCTCCGACGACGGGACGGCCGCCTCCTGGAATCCCGCCGGGCTGGCCCAGCTCCGCAACCCGGAGCTCTCGCTCGTGTACGCGCTCCACGACCGCGCGCTGCGGCTCACCGGCATGCGCTCGGCGGACGGCCGCACGGCCTATTCGAACCGGCGCTTCTCGCTGAGCACGGCTTCGGTGGACTTCGCCAGCGCGGCCCTGCCCCTCACCCTGTGGCGCAGGCCGGTGACGGTGCAGGTCGGATGGCAGCGCATCTACCAGCTCGCGGGCCGCCAGAGCGGAGACGTGCTGCGCACGCCGGTGGCGGAGCCGGCGGCCGAGCCCGCGGTGCTGTCGGTCCAGACCGAGGCGCGCGGGGACATCGACCGCGCGTCGTTCTCCGCGGCGGTCAAGCTCACGAGCCGGCTCTCGGTGGGCGGCGGGTTCAACCTGTGGCGGGGGGCCTGGACCGAGCGCCTGGCCTTCGCGGAGCCGGCGGCGGGCGTGTCGGACATGGCGACCCTCCACGCCGACAACCGCGTCCGCGGCGAGAACGTCAGCGCCGGCCTGTTGCTGACGTGGCCGCGCCTGAACGTCGGGCTCGTGTATCACTCGCCGTTCTGGTCGCGCTACACGTTCCGCCGGCAGATCCACTCGAGCCTGGGCCCGCCCGACGTGCTCGACGGCGGCGAGCGCGCGCGGTTCCGCTTCCCGCGGCTGCTCGGCCTCGGCCTGGCCTGGCGGCCCGCCCCGCGGTGGACGGTGGCGGCGGACCTCACGCACGACCAGTGGACGGACACGCTGGTGGCCGGCCTGGCCGGGCGGCCGGAGCCGTTCAACTTCTTCGACGCCGCGGCCCCCGAGTTCTCCACCACGCGCGACACGCTGTCCTTCAACCTCGGCGCCGAGCACCTCTTCCTGCGCGAGGGCTCGGTGCTGCCGGTGCGCGTCGGCTTCGGCTGGGAGCCGCAAGGCGGCATGGACCCCGCGACCGGCGACTCGGTCGACTACCTGATGGTGGCGCTCGGGGGCGGGTACAACACCAACCGGCTCAAGTTCGACGCGGCGCTGCAGTACCGGTGGGCGGGCGGCCGCGTGGGCGAGATCGTGAGCGTCTCCACCGCGCTCCGCGGCGGCTTCGAGCGCGACGCCTTCGGGCAGGCGCACGTGCGCGAGTGGCGGCTCAAGGTCTCGGCGATCTACCGGATCCCCGACACCGACGGCCTCAAGGCGATCGTGCGCAAGGTCTTCGGCTAGACGGAACGGCTCAGCGGAACAGCAGCGCCTTCCAGTCCGGGCCCGACGGCGTCGGCTCGCGAGACAGCGCCTTCTCGACCGCGAACTCGGCCATCTTCTCCACCGCCCACGGGAAGTGCGCGTCGCGCAGGCTCCGCTGGTCGAGGTCGGGCGCGTAGTTGGTCAGGTCGATGCCGTAGAAGCGCCCGTCCTTGACCGCGAACTCCAGCGCGTTCATGTCGTAGCCGAGCGCCTGGTTGAAGCGCAGCGACAGCTCCTCGGCCTGGTCGCGCAGCGCGCGGGGCAGGATGTCGTAGTCCTGGTTGTAGGCGCCCATCCCGCCCGGCGCCGGGTCGTAGCGGATGGCCCGCGCGTGCCGCTGCCCGATGGTGGGCACGCGGATGTAGGTGTCCCAGGTGATGAACTCCTGGAGCAGCATCGTCTTGCGGCCGGAGCGGTTGTAGTGGTGGTACAGCTCGTCCAGGCTCGAGATCTTGTTGACGTCCTTCCAGCCGCCGCCGAAGGCCGGCTTCATGATGCAGGGCAGGCCGACGTAGTCGGCGTACATCGCGAAGTCGGTGGGCCAGAGGTTGCGCAGGCTCTCCGGCGTGACGTCGTCCTGCGGCTCGCGCTCGGGCAGCACCACGGTGCGCGGCTCGGCGATGCCGAGGGTCTCCGCCACCGCGTAGCCGAAGAACTTGTCGTCCGCGCTGCGCCAGAACACGTTGTTGATGCAGTAGGTGCCCTGCAGCGCGGCCATCTTCAGGTAGACGGCGTAATACGGCACCTCGTGGCTCATGCGGTCGAGGATCACGCGGTAGGGCACCGGCTCGTTGAGCTTGGTGCCGCCGAGCTGCACGAACTCCGCGGTGATTCCCCGCTCCATCGCGTTGACCTTGGCGATGAAGGCGTCGGGGAACGAGTTCTCGCGGCCGCGCAGCACGCCGATACGCATGCGGTCGTCTCCTGGCTGAGAGGGGAAGAGTGGGGATCATACGTTATCCTGACAGGCTCGCCATGCGCCGTTTCCGCCCGTCCCGCGCGACGCTGCTCTACGTCCTCTACCTGGCCGGGGTCGCGCTGGCGGGCGGCTACCTCCTGCTCGTCGGCCAGCGTTCCTGGGCGGCGTATTCGTTCCTGAAGAGCGACCACCTCGGGTTCCGCGGCCGCGTGCACCAGGCCGACGCCGAGCTGGGCTTCGCCGCGGTGCCGGACGCGGACGGGTTCCACGTGTTCCCGGTCGGGCCTCCGATCCCCATGCGCTACGACGAGGAGGGCTTCCGCGTCCCGGCGGGGCTGCCGACGGGCCAGCCACGCCGGCGTCCGCTGGTGATGGCGCTCGGCTGCTCCTTCACCTACGGCGACGGCTGCCGCGCCGAGGACGTCTACCCGCACCTGGTGGCGCAGGACCTCGGCGGCACCGCGCTCAACGCCGGCAAGTGCGCCTACGGCCTCTCGCAGATGCTGCTGCTCGCGCGGAAGCTGGTCCCGGCCTACCGGCCCGACTACCTGCTGGTGCAGTTCTCGACCTGGCTCCCCGGCCGCGGCACCTCGGGTTTCGCGCGCGCCACGTTCGGGCGCGTGCCGGTGCCCTTCCTGCTGCTGGCCGAGGACGGCTCCGCGTCCGTGCACGCGCCCGTGTTCCGGACGCGGGTGTTCGACCTGCCGTTCCACGAGTTCGACAACCGGCGGCGCGGGGCGGGCGAGTTCGCGCGGTTCTTCACCACCGCCGCCCTTCCGCTGTTCGTGCACGACGACCTGCAGATGGCCGCCTACGCGGTGCGGCGCGCGCTGGGCCGCCTGCCCGAGGAGGACCAGCAGCGGGCGCAGGACCGGCGCGAAGACCTCAACCGCGCCGTGTACGCGGAGATCGGCCGCCTCGCGGCCGCGAGCGGCTCGCGGATGGTGATCGTGCGGCTGAGCCATCCCCTGGAGCGCCACTGGCAGCGGCTGAAGGAGCTGAGCCCGGGCGCGCTGGTGGTGAACGCGCAGGCCGCCCTGGACGCGCACGTGCCCTCGGGCAGCCGCGACGAGTACTACCGGCGGTTCGGGCACTGGCGCGGCGATCCGCCGCGCTTCATCGACAACCACCCCAACCCGGCGGCGCACCGGGTGATCGCGGACGAGGTGGTGCGCGCGATCAGGGAAGCGAGGCCAGCAGCTCCCGCACCGCCGCGTTGAACCCGCGCGGGTCCTCCAGGTTGCTGAGGTGGCCGACGCCCGGGAGCTTCACGAAGCGGCTGCCCGCCACCTGCCGGTGCAGGCCTTCCATCTCCGCCGGCGGGCTCACCGTGTCCTCTTCGCCGACGACGAACAGCGCGGGCACGCGGATCTGCGCCAGCAGCTCGGTGGCGTCCGCGCGCGCGGCCAGGCCGGCCAGCGCGTCGGAGATCCCGCGGGCGGGGTTGGCCAGGATCATCTCGCGCACGCGGGCGACCAGCTCGGGCCGCTCGCGCCGGGTGGTCTCGCCGAGCAGCTTGGGCAGGAACGCCTCGGCCGCGGCCTCCGGGCCCTGCCGGCGGACCTTCTCCGCGAGGTCGGCGCGGCCCTTCTTCGCCTCGTCGGAGTCGGCCACCGCGCGGGTGTCGGCGAGCACCAGCGCGCGCACGCGCTCGGGGTACCGCCGCCAGAGCGCGAACGCGGCGTAGCCGCCCATCGAGAGGCCGCAGACCGCCGCCTGCGGCAGGCCGAGCCGGTCGAGCAGGGACACCGCGTCCGCGGCGATCTTCTCCATGCTGAGGAGGCCGTCGCCCGGCGGAGAGCCCCCGAAGCCGCGCGCGTCGAAGCGGACGACGCGGTACTCGTCGGAGAGCGCGCGCACCTGCGGCTCCCACATCGCCAGGCCGAGCGGGAACGCGTGCAGGAAGAGCACCGGCGCGCCCGTGCCCTGCACGTCGTAGGCGAGCTCGCCGCCCCCGAGGACCGCCTTCACGGGTTCAGGATATCCGGTCGGCGCGCGCTCAACGAGCGCGCACGGCCCGCACGCCGCGGGACGTCGCCGCCCGCGCCTTGGTCTTCACCCGCGCCGCGGCGGCCTTGCGCGCGCGGCTCGCCGTGGCCTTGCGCACGGTGGCCTTGCGGACGGGCGCCTTGCGGACGCTCGCGCGCTTGACCGCCGAGCGCGCGCTGGCCCGCTTCGACGCGGAGCGCAGCGCGGCCATCTTGACGCTGCGCCGGGCGGCGGCGCGGCGCACCGTCTTTGCCTTCGGCTTGCGCGGCTCCGGGATCGAGAACGCGCTGCTCGTGTCCGCGACCAGCGCGCGGATCTTCTGCACGTACCCGCGCGTCTCGCGGAAGGGCGGGATGCCCCGGTGCCGCGCCACCGCGGTCGGCCCGGCGTTGTAGCCGGCCAGCGCGAGCGCGACGTTGCCGTTGAAGCGGTCGAGCAGGATCGAGAGGTACTTCACGCCGCCGTGGATGTTCTGCTTCGGGTCGAGCGGATCGGCCACGCCGAGGTAGGCGGCCGTGACCGGCATCAGCTGCATCAGCCCGAGCGCGCCCACCGGCGAGACCGCCACCGGGTTGAACGCGGACTCGGTCTGGATGACCGCCTTCACCAGGTCCGGGCTGACGCCGTAGGCCGCCGCGGCCTCGCCGATGACCTCGTCGATGACGGCGCGGTCGACCCCGGGCAGGCGGAAGTCGCTGGTCGTTTCCACCAGCGCCTCCGTCGGCGCCAGTCCCTGCTGCCGGCCGTAGTTCAGCGCGCGGGGCGCGGCGGCGGCCATCGAGGCGAGCAAGCCCGCGCCCAGCAGCAACCGGCGCCGGTTCGCCATCCGCCGCTCGGTCGCGAGCGGCCGGTCCTCATGACGCTGTCGGCGGTCCCCCCGTCGATCGTCCATTTGGCTCCTCCTCCATGGGCGGCAGCGTCTTCACGTTGGACGGAAGCGGAGCGCAGATATTACGAGGCCGTTTGGATTGAAAGTCATTATGATGCAATCAGTTACGAGTAAAGGGCCATCGCTTCCGCCCGCCGTCCCGTGTGCCGTCGCCTTCGTTATGCGAACATCGTGCCCAACCGCAGGGAACAACGCCCGATCACGTCGCCGGTGCCGTCCATCGGGCCAGCCAGCCCAACACCTCCTGGTACCACCGTACGGAATTCATCGGCTTGAGCACCCAATGATTCTCGTCGGGGAAGACGACCAGGCGTGAAGGCACGGCCTGCCGCTGAAGCGCCGTGAACATCCCGAGGCCCTGCTCGATCGGCACCCGGTAGTCCAGCTCGCCGTGGATCACCAGCGTCGGCGTCTTGAACTGCGCCACGTGGCGGCTGGGGCTCCAGCGCTCGTACACCTCGGGCGAGCGCCAGTAGGGGCCCTTGAACTCCCAGTCCACGAACCACAGCTCCTCGGTCGCTCCGTACATCGAGGCCAGGTCGAACACGCCGTCGTGCGACACCAGCGCGCGGTACCGGTCGGTGTGGCCGGCGATCCAGTTGATCAGATAGCCGCCGTACGACGCGCCCGCGGCCGCGGTGCGCCCGCGCTCCACGTAGGGCAGCGCCTCGGCGAAGTCGGTGCCCCGCAACACGTCCTCGTAGGCGCGGCCGCCCCAGTCGGCGCTCACGTCGTCGATGAACTCCTGCCCCCAGCCGATCGAGCCGCGCGGGTTGGGCATGAAGACCACGTAGCCCGCGCTGGCGAACACCTGCGGGTTCCACCGATAGCTCCAGGCGTCGGCCCACACGCCCTGCGGCCCGCCGTGGATCAGCACGAGCAGCGGGTAGCGGCGCGCGGCATCGAAGGAGGGCGGCTTCACGATCCAGCCCTGCACGTCCTTGCCGGCGGCGCCGCGGTAGGTGACGCTCTCGCCGGGCCGCAGCGAGAACGGGGCGAGCAGGGCGTCGCTCGCGCGGGTGAGCGCGACGGAGGTTCCCGCGGGCTCGACCCGGTGCACCTCGGCCGGGCCGGTCAGCGACGCGCGCATCGCCACGAGCGCGCCGCCGCGCGCGGCCTGCAGCTCGTCGAACGTGCCCTCGGCCACGCGCCGCGGCGTGCCGCCCTTTGCCGCCACCGCGTACACCGGCTGCCGGCCGGCCTCGCTGACCGCGAAGAACAGCGTGGCCGAGTCGGGCGACCAGGCGAAGCTCTCGACGTGGCGGTCGAGCGCGTCGGTCAGGCTGCGGGCCTGGCCGGTGCGCCGGTCCAGCACCATCAGCCGCCAGCGGTCCGACTCGTAGCCGGCGCGCGCCTGCGCGCGGAACGCGACGCGCGTGCCGTCGGGGCTGTAGCGCGGGCCGCCGTCGTAGCCGGCGCTGCCCGCCACCTTGCGCGCGGGGCCGCCGCCCGTGGGCACCACGAACAGCTCGGCATTGGTGGACAGCGCCGGCACCGGGTCGTCGTTGCGGACGAAGGCGACCTCGCCGCCGTCGGGCGAGACCGCGTAGTCGTCGGGCCCGCCGAGGCTGAAGGGCGGCACGTCGCGGGCGCCGGGCGTGAGGTCGCGCACCTGTCCGCCCGCGATCGGCACCACCAGCAGGTGCGTGCGCCGGCCGTCCTCCCAGGTGTCCCAGTGGCGGAAGAGCAGCTCGTCGTAGACGCGCGCCGGCGAGCCCTTGCCCGCGGCGTCGAGCCGCCGGCGGTTGCACGCGGCGTCGTAGGCGCCGTCGCTCCGGTCGCACTCGGGGTACACGTCCGAGGTCACGAGCAGGCGCGCCTGGTCCACCCAGGCGACGCCGGCCGCCTCGGTCGGCAGCGAGGTGACTGCACGCGCCTCGCCGCCGGCCGCGTCCATCACCCAGACCTGCGAGCCGCCCTCGCGCGTGGAGACGAACGCGATGCGCCGGCCGTCCGGGCTCCAGCGCCCGCGCGTGTCCGCCTTGGGGTGCGCGGTGAGACGCCGCGGCTCGCCCCCGGCGAGCGGCACGACCCAGAGGTCGCTGTTGCGCCCGTTCGTGGCCAGGTCCACCTGCGTGGCCGCGTAGAGCACGAGCGTGCCGTCCGGCGACACCTGGGGGTCGGACAGCCGCTGCAGCTTCATCATCTCGGTGGCCGTGAACGGAGGCGGTGGCGCGGCGGCGCGGGCCGGCGAGGGCCAGGGCGGCCAGGGTCAGCAGGCCCGACACCGCGGGCGCACGTCGTGGCAGGCGCATCCAGCCACTGTAGCGCCCCCGGTTCCGGGTTGAAAACCGCCGGCCGGCGGAGGGAACATCGGGGGACAGGAGGAACCCATGGCCGTCCCGCGCTTCTCGACGTTCGAGGAGTTCTGGCCCTACTACCTCTCCGAGCACTGGAAGCCGGCGACGCGCGCGCTTCACTTCGCGGGGACCGCCGGCGTCTGGGCGAGCCTGGCCCTGGCCGTCTTCGCGTCGCCCTGGTGGCTGCTGGCGGGGCCGCTGGTCGGCTACGGCTTCGCGTGGGTGGGCCACTTCTTCGTGGAGAAGAACCGGCCGGCCACGTTCACGTACCCGCTCTGGTCGCTGCGCGGGGACTTCCGCATGTTCCGCCTGATGCTGCTCGGCCGCATCGGGCCCGAGCTGGAGCGGGCCGGGCGCCTGTTCCCGCACGCGGCGTGAGCGCGGCCCGGCCTCCCGCGGGCGGGCCCCGCTGAACGGCCGCGCCTCCGATGCGCCCGCGGCCTGGGCGCTCGCCGTGCTGTTCCTCGTCAACACGCTGAACTTCTTCGACCGCCAGGTGATCGCGGCGGTGGTGGAGCCGCTGCGGCGCGAGTGGCGGCTCGGCGACGGGCAGATCGGGTGGATCGGCACCGCGTTCACGCTGCTCTACGCGGTGGTGGGCCTGCCGCTCGGGCGCCTGGCCGACGTCGGGAGCCGGAGGCTGCTGCTCTTCGCCGGCTCGCTGCTGTGGACCAGCATGACCGCGGCCTCCGCGTTCGCGGTGGGCTTCCGCACGCTGTTCGCCGCGCGCCTCGCGGTCGGCGTCGGCGAGGCCGTCTGCGCGCCGGCCTCCACCTCGCTGCTCGCGGACCTGGTCCCGCCCGAGCGGCGCGGCCGCGCGACCTCGGTGTTCATGCTCGGCCTGCCGGTGGGGCTCGGCCTCAGTTACGCGGTCAGCGGCGCGGTGGCGCAGGCGTGGGGCTGGCGCGCCGCGTTCCTGGTCGCGGGCGTGCCGGGCCTCTTCGTCGCGCTGCTCTGCCTGACCCTGCCCGAGCCTCCGCGCGGCGCCTCCGAGCCCGGAGCGGTGGGGGATCGGCGCCGGCCCGGCTCTCCGGCCGCGCTGCTCGCGCGCACGCCGACCTTCCTCTGGATCGTGCTCTCGGGCGCGATCCACAACTTCAACATGTACGCGCTGTCGCTGTTCCTTCCGGCCTGGCTGACCCGCCGGCACGGCTTCGCGGTGGCCGAGGCCGGCCTGGTGTGCGGCCTCGTCTACGGCCTGGTGGGCGGGCTCGGCATGCTCGCGGGCGGCTGGGTGAGCGACCGGGCCGCGGCCTGGAAGCAGGGCGGCCGGCTCCTCACCTCGGCGATCGGCCTGGCGGCCGTGGTGCCGACCGCGCTGGTCTTCCTCGGCCTCGGGCCGGGTGAGCGCCCGGCGGTCGTCGGCCTGCTGTGCCTGCTGGTGCTGCCCCTCTACCTCTATTACGCGCCGGTCTACGCCACGCTGCAGGAGATCGTGGAGCCGTCGCTGCGCGGCACGGCGATGGCGGCCTATTTCTTCGCGATGTACCTGCTCGGGGCCTCGCTCGGGCCGGTGGGCACGGGGCTGCTCTCGGACGCGCTGGCCCGCCGCGCCGGCGGAGGCGTGATCGACGAGGCGGCGCGGGCCGCCGGGCTGCACCAGGCCCTGTACCTGGTGCCGGCGCTGAGCGCCATCCTGGCCGTCGTGCTCCTCTTGGCGAGCCGGGCCTTTCCGCGCGATCGGCGGGCGCTGGCGAACTGGATGTCGTTGGGCCAGAACGACTTGTCCGTGCGGCCTTGACCGGGATCGCTCCGGGACGCTAGCATGGAAGTGCTGCAGGGGTCCTTCATGCCGCGCCAGATCTTCCCGACGCTCGTCGCACCCGGGCACCTCGGTATCGAGGCCCCGCGCCGCGTTTTCGGCGACACCTAGGCCAACTTCGGGTCCCACTCCTCCAGACTCGGGACGCCGCTCGCGCGGGTCCCTTCACCCGGAGTCCATCATGGCCAAGGCGGTCGTCTTCCCGATCAAACCGGTCCCCGACAAGCCGCGCCGGCGGCGCACCGAACGTGTGTCCACGGTCACACGGCCGCGGCCCGCGCGAGCGGCGGTCGCGCTGCCCGCCCCGCCGCGCGCCCACCCCGGCCTCACCCGCAAGCAGCTGATCGAGGAGAGCCGGCGCTGGCTCAGCATCATCAACGCGCACAAGCTCAACGACTACAAGCGGCGGAAGGTGGTGACCGACACCATCGACAACTTCCGCTCGTACTACAACCGCGGGTTCCTGGAGTACCGGAAGTCCGTGACCGAGGCGGGCGAATACGCCGCGATCGAGTGGTGCGGGCAGGGATCCTACTTCCAGGACATCACCGGCCGGCGCTACATCGACTGCCTGGGCGGCTACGGGATCTACTCCGCCGGCATCAACCATCCGAAGATCGTGCGGGCGGTGAAGTCCCAGCTCGAGCGGATGCCGCTCTCCTCGCAGGAGCTGCTGGACCCGCTGCGCGGCGCGCTGGCCGAGCTGCTGGGCGAGCTGGCCCCGGGCGACCTCCAGGACTGCTTCTTCATCAGCAACGGCACCGACGCGGTGGAGGGCGCGATGAAGCTGGCGCGCCTGTACACCGGCAAGCCCGGCTTCATCTCCTGCATCCGCGGCTTCCACGGCAAGTCGTACGGCGCGCTCTCGCTGATGGGCAAGGGCGACTACCGCGCGCCCTTCGAGCCGCTGCTCCAGGACGTCTACTTCGTGCCGTTCGGCGACGCCCAGGCCGTCGAGGACGAGCTGAGGAAGGCCGAGGCGGTGGGCATGGGGATCGCGGCGGTGGTGGTGGAGCCGGTGCAGGGAGAGGCGGGGGCGATCGTGCCGCCGCCCGACTACTGGCCGGCGCTGCGCGAGATCTGCACGCGATACGGCGTGCTCTTGATCGCGGACGAGGTGCAGACCGGCCTGGGCCGCACCGGGAAGATGTTCGCGGTGCAGCACTGGGACGTGGTGCCCGACATCCTGTGCCTGGGCAAGGCGCTCGGCGGGGGCGTGATGCCGCTCTCCGCGTTCCTCTCCACGCCCGAGATCTGGAAGGTGCTGGAGCCGAACCCGTTCATCCACTCCTCGACCTTCGGCGGCAACCCGCTGGCCTGCGCCGCGGGCATCGCCGCGGTGAACGTCACCCTGGAGGAGGACCTGCCCGCGCAGGCGGCCGAGACCGGCGAGTACTTCCTCCAGCACCTGCGCGCGCTGCAGCGCCGGTTCCCGGCCCACCTCACCGACGTGCGCGGGCTGGGCCTGCTCGTCGGCCTCGACTTCGTGGACACCGAGTTCGGCTACTCGGTGGCGGCGGGCCTGTTCAAGCGCGGCGTGCTGGTCGCGGGCACGCTGCTGAGCGCGCAGACGATCCGCATCGAGCCCGCCCTGAACATCCCGCGCCCGCTGGTGGACGAGGTCCTCGAGAAGCTGGAGGACACGCTGGAGGAGCTGACGAGCTGACGGTTTAGACTCCCGGCTGTGCGGGGGGCGCTCGGGCTGCACGGGCTGCGCAAGGCGTTCGGCGGCGTCGCGGCCGTGCGGGAACTGACCCTCGACGTGCGGCCGGGCGAGTTCCTCACCCTGCTCGGCCCTTCCGGGTGCGGCAAGACGACGCTGCTGCGCCTGATCGCCGGCCTGGAGACGCCCGACGCGGGCCGGGTGGTGATCTCGGGGCGCGACCTCACGGACGCGCCGCCCCACCGCCGGCCGGTGAACACGGTCTTCCAGCAGTACGCGCTGTTCCCGCACCGCACCGTGGCGGGCAACGTCGCCTTCGGGCTGGAGATGGCGGGCGTGCCGCGCGGCGAGATCGCCGCGCGCGTCGAGGCCGCGCTCGACCAGGTGCGCCTGGACGGCCTGGGCGGCCGGCCCGTGGACCAGCTCTCGGGCGGGCAGCGGCAGCGCGTGGCGCTGGCGCGCGCGCTGGTGCTGGACCCCGACGTGCTGCTGCTCGACGAGCCGCTGGCCGCGCTGGACCTGAAGCTGCGGCAGCAGATGCGGATCGAGCTGAAGAACCTGCAGGAGCGCCTGCGCCGCACCTTCGTGCTGGTCACGCACGACCAGGACGAGGCGCTGATCATGAGCGACCGCCTCGCGGTGATGAGCCACGGCCGTCTCGAGCAGGTCGGGACGCCGGACGAGGTGTACGAGCGGCCGCGCACCCGGTTCGTGGCCGACTTCCTCGGCGTGCGGAACCTGCTCCCGGCGACCGTGGTGTCGGCGGGCGGCGGGCGCGTGTCGCTCCGCACGCGCGGCGGCGCGCCCCTGGTGGCGCTCGACGACGGCGGGTGGCCGCGCGAGGGGGAGGTCTGGGTGGGCCTGCGGCCGGAGACCCTCCGCCTCTCCGCGGACGGCGCGCCCGCCGGCGCGCTGCGCGGCACCGTGGAGGACGAGGTCTACCTCGGCGATCGCACGGAGTGGATCGTGCGCGTGGGCGAAGAGGCGCTCACGGTGTCGCAGCCCGCGCGCGGATCCGCCCCGGTGCGCCGGGGCGACACGGTCGCGGTCGCCGTCGCGCCCGAAGCCGTGCTCCGCCTGCGCGACGACGAGCCCGGCGCGTGAAGGCGCGCGGGCAGGCGCTGGTCCTGCTCGCCCCGCTCGCCGCCGCCCTGCTCGCGCTGTTCGTGCTGCCCCAGCTCCTGATGCTGGAGGCGTCGCTGGGCCGCCGCTCCGCCTACGGGCTCGTGATCCACGACTGGAGCGCGCTCAACTACCTGCGCGCGCTCGACCCCCTCTACGTCCGCGTGCTCCTGCGCAGCCTCGGCCTGGCCGTGGTCACCACGGCGCTGTGCCTGGCCCTCGGCTACCCGATGGCCTATTGGCTCGCGCGGCGCGTGCCGCGGCGCCGGCGCAGCGCGCTGGTGGTGCTGGTGATCCTGCCGTTCTGGACCAGCTTCCTCGTCCGCATGTACGCCTGGGTGTTCCTGCTGCGCACGGAGGGGCTCCTCAACACCGCGCTCGCGGCCGTGGGCCTGCCCGCGCTGAACCTGCTCTACAACGACGTGGCGGTGGTGATCGGCCAGGTCTACGGCGAGCTGCCCTTCATGGTGCTGCCGCTCTACGCCTCGCTGGAGAAGCTGGACCGGACGCTGCTGGAGGCGGCCGCCGATCTGGGGGCCGCGCCGCGCCGCGCCCTCTGGCGCGTGACGCTGCCCTTGACCCGCGCGGGGATCGTGGCCGGTTCGCTGCTCGTGTTCATCCCCTCGCTCGGCGCCTACCTCGCGCCCGACCTGCTGGGCGGCGCGCGCACGGTGACCATCGGCACCTTGATCCAGAGCCAGCTCGTGGTCGCGCGCGACATCCCGTTCGGGGCGGCCCTCTCCTTCGTGCTGACCCTGGTCGTGGTCGCGCTGCTCGTCGCGTTCCGCCGGCCGCTGCGGAGCACCTGGAGCGCATGAGGCGCGGCGCGGCCGGGCTGCCCGTCGTCGCCGGCGCCGTGTACCTGTTCCTGTACGCGCCGCTCGCCGTGCTGGTGCTCTTCTCGTTCAACCGCGGCCGGCTCGCCGCGGAATGGCAGGGGCTCACGTTCGAGTGGTACGCGCGCCTGGCCGCCAACCCGCCCCTGCTCGCCTCGCTGCGCAACAGCCTGGTCGTGGCCTTCGCGACCACCGTCGTCTCCACCGCCCTGGGCACCGCGGGCGCGCTGGCCCTGCACCGGCACGCCTTCCGGCGCCGCGCCGCGCTGGAGGCGGCGATCGTGCTCCCGATGGTGGTGCCGGAGATCGTGATGGCCGCCTCGCTGCTGCTGCTGTTCGCGGCGGCCGGCCTGCGCCTCGGCCTGCTCACCCTGGTGCTGGCCCACGTCGGCTTCTCGGTCTCCTACGCGGTGCTGGTCGTGCGCGCGCGGCTCGCCGGCTTCGACCGCGCGCTCGAAGAGGCGGCCATGGACCTGGGCGCGGGGCCCTGGCGGACGCTGCGGCACGTCACCCTGCCCGCGATCGCGCCCGGCGTGCTGGCGGCGGCGCTGCTCGTGTTCGCGCTCTCGATCGACGACTACGTGGTCAGCTCGTTCGTGGCCGGGGTGGGCGCGACCACGCTGCCGCTGCACGTGTACTCGATGGTCAAGAGCGGGGTCTCGCCGGAGATCAACGCGGTCTCCACCCTGCTGCTCGCCGCCACCAGCCTGCTGCTCTACGCGGCCTGGCGCCTGGAGCAGGGCCGGCGCATCGCGGCCTCGGCCCCGCCGGCGGCTCTCGGGCTGCTCCTGCTCGCGGCGCCGTTCCTGGCCGGTGGCGGCGCTCCGCCCGCCAGCCGCGAGCTGAACCTCTTCATCTGGTCGGGATACATCGCGCCCGAGACCATCCGCCGGTTCGAGGAGCGCCTGGGCGTGCGGGTGAACGTGGACCTCTACGACAGCAACGAGGCGCTGCTGGCCAAGCTGCAGGCCGGCAACACCGGCTACGACGTGGTCTGCCCGTCCAACTACGTCGTGGAGGTGCTGGTGCGGCAGGGTCTCCTGCTCCCGCTCGACCACACCGCGCTGCCGCACCTCGTGCACGTGGACCCGCGCTTCCTCGACCGGGAATACGACGCCGGCAACCGCCACTCGGTGCCCTACGTGTGGGGCACCGCGGGGATCGGGTACCGCCGGAGCCGGACGGGACCGGTGGACTCGTGGGCCGCCATGTGGGACCCCCGCTTCAAGGGGCGCGTCCTGATGCTCGACGACGCGCGCGAGACCCTCGGCGCCGCGCTGCGCTGGCGCGGGTACAGCCTGAACACGACCGACCCGGCTGCGCTCGCGATGGCCCGGCGCCTGCTGATCGAGCAGAAGCCGCTCGTCCGCACCTACAACTCGTCGAACTACGAGGACATCCTGCTCAGCGGCGACGTCTGGCTCGCCCAGGGCTGGAGCGGCCAGTTCGCGAAGGCGATGGACCAGGACCCCGACATCGCCTACGTGATCCCGCGGGAGGGATCGAGCCTGTTCCTCGACAACCTGGTGATCCCGAAGGACGCCCCGCACCCGGAGCTGGCCCACGCGTTCCTGGACTACACGCTGGAGCCGGAGACCGCGGCCGAGATCTGCCGGACCATGCGCTACTCCACGCCGAACCGCGACGCGGTGCCCCTGCTGCCGCCGCAGGTGCGGAACAACGCGGCCACGTTCCCGCCCGACGACGCGCTCGCGCGCGCGGAGCTGATCGTGGACCTCGGCGAGGCGACCGTGCTCTACGACCGGCTGTGGACCGAGGTCAAGGCCGCGCGATAGCGCCGCTCAGCTCCCGCTGATCGTCATCTTCCGGACGCGGAGCGTGGGCGAGGCGGAGGAGCCGTGGAAGACGAGGTCGCTGCCCACCGCGTCCACGTCGAGCAGCATCTGCTTCAGGTTGCCCGCGATCGTGACCTCGTGCACCGGGTGGACGACGCGGCCGCTCTCGATCCACTGGCCGACCGCGCCCTGGGAATAGTCGCCGGAGACCAGGTCGATGCCGAAGCCGATCAGGTCGGTGACCAGCAGGCCGCGCTCGACCTCGGCCACGATCTGCTCGGGCGGGGTCGCGCCCGCCTCGAAGAACAGGTTGAACGCGCCCACGCTCGGGCCGCCGCCCACGCCGCGGCGCGCGCTGCCGGTCGGCCGGGCGCCGATCTTGCGCGCCGCGTACGAATCGCACAGGTAGTAGCGGAGGACGCCCTTCTCCAGCGGGACGTTGCGGCGGGTGGGCAGCCCCTCGCCGTCGAACGGGCGCGAGCCGAGGCCGCGGTAGCGGCGCCCGTCGTCCACCAGCGTGAGGAGCGGCGAGGCCACCGTCTCGCCCAGGCGGCCCTTCAGGAAGGTCGCGTTGCGGAACACGGAGTAGCCCGACAGGGCGCGGAACAGCGTCCCCATCAGCTCGGCGGCCGTGTCGGGGTCGAACACCACCGGGACCTCCTGGGTGGGCACCTTGCGCGCGCCGAGCCGGCGCAGCGTGCGCTCGGCCGCGATGCGGCCGACCTCCTCGGGAGGGAGCAGGTCGGAGAGCCCGCGCCCGGCGCTGTACCAGTAGTCGCGCTGCATCTGGCCGTCGCGCTCCGCCACCGGCACCACCGAGAAGGAGACCGACGAGGCCTGGTAGCGGCCCACGAACCCCATCGTGTTGGCCAGCACCACCGCGTCCTCGCTCGAGCTCCACGAGGCGCCCTGCGAGTTGGTGATCTCGGGCGAGACGGCGAGCGCGGCGGCCTCGGCGCGCCGCGCGCGCTCGATGCGCTCGGCCGTGGGCAGCTCGCCCGGGGTCGGATCGAACATCCCCAGGTCCACGTCCTCCGCGGGCACGCGCTCGTCGGGCAGGCCGGCGGCGGGGTCCTCGCCGGTGACCCGCGCCATGCCGACCGCCGTGCGCACGAAGTCGCGCAGGGCGGCGGGCGAGAAGTCGGAGGTGTAGCTGGTGGCCGTGCGCCGGCCGACGAACACGCGCAGGCCGAGCGCCTTGCTCCCGGCCTCCTTCAGCGTCTCGACCTCGCCCTTGCGCACCGTCACCGAGAAGTCGGTGCCCTCGCCGATCAGCACGTCGGCGGCGTCGGCGCCCTCCGCGCGGGCGCGCGCCAGCAGGTCGCCCGCGAGGTCGCGGTGGTCCACGGCGGCGTCAGGCAGCGGGCGGAACCGTCCGCGCCGGCGCCGTCCCGGGCTCATCGAAGAACGGGCGCCACCGCGCCTCCGGCGGTGCGGGCGTGAGCAGGCTGACGACCACCAGGCAGAGGATCGAGGCGAGCGCGGCGGCCTCGGCGCGCCGCGCGCGCTCGATGCGCTCGGCCGTGGGCAGCTCGCCCGGGGTCGGATCGAACATCCCCAGGTCCACGTCC
>DATBIZ010000026.1:0-5480 GCA_036556645.1 Vicinamibacteria bacterium
GCCGCCTCGGCCTCGATCGTCAGCGCGGCCGGCTCGCGCCGGTCGAGGCCGGGCAGCCGCACCACCGCGCTCTCGGCGAGCGTGCCGGCCGGGCCCGCTCCCGCCAGGAGCCGTGACCACGCCGGGGTTCCCGGACGCAGCTCGACGCGATGGCTCGCGACCGCCAGCACCGCGGCCGCGCCGAGCGCACCGGCCACGAGCGGCGGCAGCAGCGGGGACCGGCGCACGGCCGGTGATCTTATCGCGCGGGGCTCAGGCGGCCGTCTCCTGCCAGGGCCGCTCGCCGGCCCACGCGCCGATCGCGGCTTCGAGCGCGTCGAGCTTGCCGGTGAAGAAGTGGTCGGCCTCGGGGATCACGACCAGGCGCCGCGGCTCGGGCGACGCCTCCACCAGCGCGCGCAGCCGCTCCGGCGGCCCGATCCCGTCGCGCTCGCCCTGCACGAACAACCGCGGCGCGCGCACCGCTTGCACGAAGGCGGGGTCGGTCACCATGGCCGCCGGGAACCCGAGCGCGAACACCGCGCGCGGCCGCGCGTCGCGCGCGGCGACGCGCAGCGCCATGGCGGAGCCGAACGAGAACCCGCCCAGCACGAGCGGCAGCCCCGGGAAGCGCCGCGCGAGCTCGTCGAGCGCCGCGGTCACGTCGTCCTGCTCACCGCGCCCGTGGTCGTGCGTCCCCTCGCTGGTTCCCACGCCCCGGAAGTTGAACCGCAGCGCGGCCACCCCGCGCGCCTGCAGCGCCTTGGCCGCGCGGAACACGACCTTGAAGTGCATCACCCCGCCCTGGAGCGGGTGCGCGTGGCACACGACCGCCGCCGCCACCGGAGTCTCGTCGGGATGCATCAGGATCGCCTCCAGCCGTCCGGCGGGGCCGGCGATGTCGAAGCTCTCGTTGCGGGCCATGCCCTCCGATTATCGGCCGGGGGCACGACCCGTGCCCGTGCCGTGCCCGTGCCTGTGCCTGTGCCCGTGCCCGAATGGAGCGGCCCTCTCCCAGCCGCTACCCCGCGAAGCTTCCGCCCCCTAGGCACTCTCCCGAAGCTGATGCGCCCGCGGTGGCGGTGTTCCCTCGTTCGCCCTCACCACGATCCGCCGCGCCCCCAGCGACCGCGCCTTGCCGACGGTCGCCTGACGCAGCAGGCGGTCCACCCGCGCGTCCGCGCCGGGCGCCACCGCCAGCTCGTCGAGGCACGCGAGCAGCCCTCCCAGCCCGAGCTGGTACCGCAGCGACAGCGTGGCCACCCCGACGACGCGCCCGCCGTCCTCGGCCACGCGCACGAGGAAATGCGGGTTCGTGAGCGTCTTGCGGTACGTCTTCGCGAACGACAGCGGCTCGGGGTAGTACCCCACCGCCTCGAGCAGGTCCAGCACCGCGACGCCGTCCTGAAGCGCCGCGGGTCGCACGTGAACGCTCATCGCTCTCATCTCCCTGCCTGACCAGTGGCCCCCACGCCACGTGTCGCGTGTTCGAGCGGCCACAGACCGTGGGGGAAGACCCGCGAAAACCGGCCCATCGGCTCGTTTTCGCCCCTCCGCCCGCGTGCGCGGCCGCGAACGCCGGAGCGAACTGCAAGCGCGGGGCCAAGTGGCCCTCGCTGTCCCTCTTGCACCCCCCGGCGCTGCCGCCGCCGCGCTGCGCTCGGCGCCGTCAGCGCGCCCGTGGGTCAGGGCTTGCGCCGCTCGTACGTGCCCACGAGCTGCGCCTGCGCGATCACGTGCCCGCTCATCGCCTGCTCGAGCCGCGCCTTCGAGGGCTCGTGCAGGTCGGGCAGCATCACGTCGAGCGCGTAGAGCTTGTGGAAGTACCGGTGGCGGCCGACCGGCGGGCACGGGCCGCCGTAGCCGGTGCGCTTCCAGTCGTTCACCCCCTGCAGCGTGCCCGCGGGGAGCTCACCGGGCGGGACGGCCTCCGGCAGGCCGCTCGCGGTGGGCGGCAGGTTGTAGAGGACCCAGTGCACCCAGGTCGTGCGCGGCGCGCGGGGGTCCGGCGCGTCGGGGTCGTCCACGATCAGCACGAAGCCCTTGGTCTGCCCGGGCGCGCCCGACCAGGCGAGTGGAGGCGATACGTCCTGTCCCTCGCAGGTGAAGCGAGCCGGGATCTCGCCGTGGTCGGCGAAAGCGGACGACGAGAGACGGAGAACCAAGGGGCACCGCCTGTGAGGGGAATGATGCCGCGCAGCCTGTCACATCGGCACCCGGCTGACAAGCCGCCGGCGGCAACGCCGCGCCGTCCGGCGGAAGACCTACACCGGCAGACGCAGGCGCGCGCGGCAGCCGCGCGCGGCCGCGCGGTTCTGCAGGGTCAGCGTGCCGCCGTGCGCCTCCGCGATCTGGCGGCTGAGCACGAGCCCGATCCCGGAGCCGTGCGCCTTGGTCGTGAAGAAGGGCACGAACAGGTTCGCGGTCTGCGGCAGGCCCGGGCCCTCGTCGTCCACCCACACGTCGAGGTGGCCGTCGGCCACCGCCCAGCCGACGTGCACGTCGCCGCCGGTCTCCAGGGAGGCCTCGGCCGCGTTGCGCAGCAGGTTGATGAGGAGCTGCTCGAGCTGGTCGGGGTCCGCGTGCACGCGCAGGTCCGGGCCCGCGTCCACCGCCACCGGCACGCGCGTCTCCAGGCGCGCGGCACGCTGCACCAGCGGCGCGACCGCGGTCTCCTGGAGCTGGGGCGGCGGCAGCCGCGCCAGCCGCGAGTAGGCCTCCATGAAGCGGCTCAGCGCCTCCGCGCGCGCCGCGATCACGGCCAGCCCGCGCCGCAGGTCGTCTTCCCAGTCCGACGGCCGCTTCGGGCGCCCGAGCAGGCTCTCCAGGCTGCCGGCCACCGACTTGATCGGCGCCAGCGAGTTGTTCAGCTCGTGCCCGAGCACGCGGATCAGGCGCTGCCAGGCCTGGCGCTCCTCGTCGCGCAGGGCGCGGCTCACGTCCGCCAGCACCAGGAGCTGCAGCGGCAGGCCGCCCTGGCGCACGGTGCCGTGACGCACCTCCCAGCGCCCCTGGCCCGCCGGGAACGTGAGGTCGAGCACGCGCGGCGCGCCTTCCCGCAGCGCCTCGGCCAGGCCGAGCGCGCCGGCGTCCTCTCCGAGCAGCCGCTCGAGCGGGAGGCCGAGCAGCCGCTCGCCCGCGCGGTTGGCCAGGCGCAGCTTCCCGCGGCCGTCGAACGCGAAGACCACGACGTCGATCTCCTCCATCACCTTGCGCAGCAGCGCGGTGGCCTCGAGCGCGCCCAGCCGCTGCTCGCGCAGGGTGTCCGCGAGCAGGTTCACCTCGCGCATGGCCTGGGTGAGCGCGTCGTCCTCCCGGCGCGAGGTCCGCGCGCGGAACGAGAAGTCCTCCTCGCGCAGCGCGGCCAGCAGGTTCGAGAGGGTCTGCAGCGGGCGGATCACCGCCTCCTGCAGCGCGAACGCGAACGCGGCCCAGCCGCTCACCACGAGCAGGGTCAGCGTCCATTGCACCTTGGACGAGTAGTCGCCGAACCAGAGGAGCGCCAGCGCGATCAGCGAGCCGGGCAGGCCGGCCCCGCCGGCCAGCAGCATCACCCGCGCGCCGTGGCTGAGACGGGTGGCCTTGCCGGGCACCTAGAGGCCGTAACGCTGCAGGCGCCGGTAGAGCGCGCTGCGCGAGAGGCCCAGGGCCTCGGCCGCGCGGCTGACGTTGCCGTCGTAGCGGGCCAGGGCCTTCTTGATCAGGAACGCCTCGACTTCCTCCAGGCTCATGTCGTCGAGGCGCGACGCGCTCTCCACGCTCTGCCGCAGCCCCAGGTCCGAGGCGCGGATCGTCTCGCCCTGCGCCATCAGCACGCCGCGCTCCACCGCGTGGTCCAGCTCGCGCACGTTCCCCGGCCACGGGTGGCGCGCCATCGCCTGCAGCGCCGGGGGCTCGAAGGCGGTCACGCGCTTGCGGTAGCGCTGCGCGTGCTGGCGCAGGAAGTGGTGGGCCAGCACCGGGATGTCCTCGGGCCGATCGCGCAGCGGGGGCACGCGGATCTCGATGGTATTGATGCGGAAGAGCAGGTCCTGGCGGAAGCGCCCGGCCGCCGCCTCCTGGTGCAGGTCGGCGTTGGTGGCGGAGAGGATGCGCACGTCCACCCGCCGCGTGCGCGAGGAGCCGACGCGCTCGAACTCGCCGGTCTCCAGCACGCGCAGCAGCTTCGGCTGCAGGTTCATGGGCACGTTGGCGATCTCGTCCAGGAACAGGGTGCCGCCGTCGGCCAGCTCGAAGCGGCCGACGCGGTCCGCCTTGGCGTCCGTGAACGCGCCCTTCACGTGGCCGAACAGCTCGCTCTCGAACACGCCCTCCGAGAGCCCGCCCGCGTTCACGCTGGCCAGCGGCCGGTGGGCGCGCGGCGAGGCCGCGTGCAGCGCGCGCGCGATGGTGCCCTTGCCCGCGCCGCTCTCCCCGGTGAGCAGCACGTTGGCCTCGGACGGCCCCACGCGCGCGATCATCTCCAGCACCGGGCGCATCGCCGGCGACTCCGCGATCAGCCCGATGGCGCCCTCGGCCCCGCGCAGCAGGCGGTTCTCCGCCTCCAGCCGCTGCCCCTGCCGCAGCGCGCGCGCCAGCTCGGCGTGCGTGCGCAGCACGGTGAGCAAACGCGCGTTGTCCCACGGCTTCTGGATGAAGTCGCGCGCGCCGCGGCGCATCGCCTCCACCGCCAGCTCCACGCTGCCCCACGCGGTCATCACCACCACCGGCAGCGCGGAGTCGAGGGCCTGCACGCGCGCCAGCAGGTCGAGCCCTTCCTGGCCCGAGGTCGTGTCACGCGCGTAGTTGAGGTCCATCAGCACCACGTCGAACTCGCGCGCCTCGAGCGCGGCGAGCAGCCCGGCGGGCGAGCGCGCGGTCTCCAGGCTGAAGTCGTCGCCCTTGAGCAGCAGGCGCAGCGCCTCCAGGATGTCGGGCTGGTCGTCGGCAGCGAGGATGCGCGCGGGGCGTGACATCTCAGGGCGATCCTACCGCGCTCACTCCTGGCGCACCGCCGAGGCGGGATCCACGCGCGCGGCCCGTCGAACCGCGTGGCCACGTGGGGTCCCGTGGGGGGGGTCCCGTGGGGTCAGGTCTGTTGTTTGTGCCGAGGCGCGCCAAACCACATACAACAGACCTGACCCTGACCCCCTCTCTGACCCCCTGACCCCTCTGACCCCACTCTGACCCCTCTGACCCCACTCACTCCTCCCGCAGAGCGTGCGCGGGATCGATCCGTGACGCCCTCCGCGCGGGCAGCGCGCAGGCGAGCAGGCCGGCGGTGGCCAGCAGCGCGGCGGCCGCGGCCGGCGCGGTCAGGTCACGCGCGGAGACGCCGTAGAGCAGGGCGGAGAGCGCCTGTCCCAGCGCGAACGCGCCGCCGACACCGAGCACCGCGCCGGCCGCGACCGGGGCCATGCCTTGCCGCACGACCAGACCGACGACGCTGCGCGCGCGGGCGCCCAGGGCCATGCGCAGGCCGATCTCGCGGGTGCGGCGGCCGACCAGGAAGGCCACCACCC
>DATBIZ010000027.1:0-3932 GCA_036556645.1 Vicinamibacteria bacterium
TCCGCGCCCAGGCACCGGCGGCCCAGGCCGAGCAGGGCCGAGCCGGGGCCGATCTCCACGAACGCCTGCGCGCCGGCGGCCTCCAGAACGGCCATCCCCTCCGCGAAGCGCACCGCCTCGCGCGCGTGCCGCCGCCAGTACCCCGCGTCCACCGCGTCCTCGACCAGCCGGCCGTCGAGGTTCGACACGAGCTTCAGCCGCGGGCGGGCGCACGCCACGCGCGCGGCCGCCTGCTCGAACGCATCCAGGATCGGGTCCATCCGGTCGGAGTGGAACGCGTGCGAGACGCGCAGGGCCTGCGTGCGCACGCCCTGGGCGGCCAGCGCGTCCACCACCGCGCCCACGGCGGCCGCGCGGCCGGAGACCACCACGTCGGCGGGGCCGTTGACCGCCGCGATCGCCGCGCCCGGCACCAGCGCACCGCGCACCCGCTCCTCCGCCGCGGACACCGCGACCATCGCCCCGTCGCGCGGCAGCGACTGCATCAGGCGGCCGCGCTCGGCCACGAGCCCCAGGCCCTCTTCCAGGCCGAACACGCCCGCGGCGCAGGCGGCGGCGTATTCGCCGACGCTGTGGCCCATCACCGCCGCCGGCACGATCCCCCAGCTCCGCCACAGCTCCACCAGCGCGTACTGCAGCGCGAACAGCGCGGGCTGCGCGTACGCGGTGTCGTGGAGCGGCGTCGTCTCGCCGGGCGCCGGGAAGAGCACGGTGGACAACGGGTGCTCCAGCGCGCCCTCCAGCGCCTGCGCGCAGCGGTCGATCGCGGCGCGGAAGACGGGCTCGTGCGCGTACAGCTCCCGCCCCATGCCGGGGTACTGCGAGCCCTGGCCGCTGAACAGGAACGCGATCGCCGGCCGGCTTGCGGGGGCCACCCCGGTGAGCGCCGCGGCCGGATCGCGGCCCTCCCGCCACGCCGCGAGCCGATCGGCGGCGGAGGCGGCCGACTCCGCGACCACGGCCAGCCGGTGCGGGAAGTGCGCGCGGCCCGTGCTCGCGCTGTGGCACACGTCCGCGAACGAGCCGAGAGGCTCCGCGGCGAGGAACGACTGGAAGCGCGCGGCGAGCGCGGCGAGCGCGGGCTCCGTCTTCGCCGACAGCGTGAGCAGGTGCGCGGGACGGTCCGGCGCGGCGGGCGCGGCCGGCGCGCGCGGGGCCTCCTGCACGATCACGTGGGCGTTCGTGCCGCTGGCCCCGAACGAGCTGACCCCCGCGAGGCGCGGCCGCCCGCTCGACGGCCACGGCGTCCGCGTGGTCGGGATCACGAGCGGAAGCTCGTCCCAGGCCACGTAGGGGTTCCGCTCGCGCAGGTGCAGGTGCGGCGGGATCTCGCCGTGTCCGAGCGCCAGCACGACCTTGATCAGTCCGGCGATGCCCGCCGCGGACTCCAGGTGTCCGAGGTTGGTCTTGACCGAGCCGATGGCCAGCGGGCGCTCGGGCGCGCGGCCCTCGCCCAGCGCGGCGCCGAGCGCGCGCACCTCGATCGGGTCGCCGAGCGGGGTGCCGGTGCCGTGGGCCTCGACGTAGTCCACGTCGGCCGGGCTCACGTCCGCGGCGCGCAGCGCCGCGCGGATCACCGCCTCCTGGGCCAGCTTGTTGGGCACGGTGAGCCCGCTGCTGCGCCCGTCCTGGTTCAACGCGGAGCCGCGCACGACGGCGAGGATGCGGTCGCCGTCCGCGAGCGCGTCGCCCATCCGCTTGAGCACGACCAGCCCGCAGCCCTCGCCGCGCACGTAACCGTCCGCGCTCGCGTCGAAGGTCTTGCAGCGGCCGTCGCGCGCGAGCATCCGCCCCTTCGAGTTCCCGATCGTGATCTCCGGGGAGAGGATCGCGTTGACGCCGCCCGCCAGGGCGATGGCGCACTCGCCCGCGCGCAGCGAGAGGCAGGCCAGATGCACGGCGGCCAGCGAGGACGAGCACGCGGTGTCCACGGAGAGCGCCGGCCCCTGCAGCCCCAGCGCGTACGACAGGCGGCCCGCGGCGAAGTGGAGCAGGTTGCCGGTCAGGCTGTAGAGGTCCACGTCGTCGCGCTCCCGGCGGAGGAGCTGGCCGTAGTCGTTGGTGGTGATGCCCACGAACACGCCCGTCCGGCTGCCCTCCAGGCGCTCGTTGGCCAGGCCCGCGTCCTCGAGCGCCTCCCAGGCGACCTCGAGCAGCAGCCGCTGCTGGGGATCCATGCGCGCGGCCTCGCGGGGCGAGATGCCGAAGAACGCGGCGTCGAAGCGGTCGAGCGCGGGCAGGAACGCGCCGTGGCGCGCGTAGGTCTTGCCCGGCGCCTCCGGGTCCGGGTCGTAGCAGGCGTCGGCGTCCCACCGGTCGCGCGGGACCTCGCCCACCGCGTCCACGCCGTCGCGCAGCAGCCTCCAGTACGCGGCGGGGTCCGCGGCGCCGCCCGGGAAACGGCAGCCGAGCCCCACGATCGCGATCGGCTCGTTGCGGGCGCGCTCGGCCTCCTCGAGCCGGGCGCGCATCTCGTCGAGCCGGACGAGCGCGTCGCGCAGGACCGAGCGGCGGTCGTATTCGGGCGCCGGGCTGCTCAACTCCCCGCCTCCCGGACGTCGTCGAGCGGCGGCGGCGGGGCGGGCGTGTCGCGCAGCTTCTCGGCGAGGAGCGCGGTCAGCTCCTCCTCGGTCAGGTCCTCCGGCAGCAGCGACGCGCGCTTGGACGGGCGCGGCGCCTCCGGGGCGCGGTCCTGGTTCGGCGGCGCGAGCACGCCGCCGAGATACCCGGCGAGAGCGTCCACGGTCGGGTACTCGAACGCGACCGTGGCCGGCAGCGTGACCCCGAGCGTGGCCTGCAGCCGGTTGCGGAGCTGCACGGTCATGATCGAATCCATGCCCGCCTTGAAGAAGCCGACGTGCCGGTCCACGCGCTCCGCGGCGTCGAACCCGAGCAGGCGGCCGGCTTCGCGCGCCACGTGCTCCGCGAAGAAGTCGCGCCGCTCGTCCGCGGTCGCGGACTGCAGCCGCTCCCGCACCCCGGCATCCAGCGCCGCCGGGGCCGCGGCGGCGGGCGGCTCGATCTCGTCGAGGAGCCGCCGCCCGCTCGGCCCGGCGAACGCGGGCCGGAACGCGCTCCAGTCCACGCGGGCGGCCAGGGCCTGGGCGGCACCGCCCGCCATCCAGCGCGCGAGCACGCGCAGGCCGTCCTCCGGCGCGAGCGGCTGCAGGCCGATCTGCTCCAGCCACCACCGCGTCTCTTCGTCGGCGGCCATGCCCTCTCCGGCCCACGGCCCCCAGGCCATGGCGAGGGCGGGCAGCCCGAGGTGCCGGCGGTGCGCGGCCAGCGCGTTCAGGAACTCGTTGGCGGCCGCGTAGTGCGCGAGGCCGCGCGCGCCCAGCACCGCGGCGGCCGCGGAGAACAGGACGAAGAAGTCCAGCGAACGCTCGCGCGTCAGCTCGTGCAGCAGCCACCCCGCGGTCACCTTCGGGCGCAGCGCGGCGTGCAGCGCCGCCGCGTCGAGCTGTGTCACGGCCACGTTCGTGACCACGCCGGCCGCGTGCACCACCCCGCGCAGGGGCGGCAGCGTGTGGCCGAACGCGGCGAACAGCGCGCGCATCCGCTCCGCGTCGGCGGCGTCGGCGGCGACCGCCGTCACCGTCGCGCCGAGCGCCTCGAGCTCCCGCGCGGAAGAGACCGCGCGGCGCAGCCGCCCGTCGGCGGGGTCCTGCGTGCGCCACGCCTCGGGCAACCCGGTCCGGCCCGCCAGCACCAGGTGCCGCGCTCCGCGCCGCGCCAGCGCGCCCGCCACCTGCAGGCCGAGGGCGCCCAGGCCGCCGGTGATCAGGTAGCAGCCGTCGGCGCGCACGGCGGGGGCGCCCTCCGCGGCCACGGCGCGGACCAGCCGCGCCACCCGCCGCTCCGCGCGCCGGTAGGCGACCTGGTCCTCGCCGTCGGAGGCGAGGACCTCGGCGAGCAGCCGGTCCACGTCG
>DATBIZ010000028.1:0-10905 GCA_036556645.1 Vicinamibacteria bacterium
ACGGCACCCCGGCCGCGCCCTCGACGATCCTGGCCGGCCTGCGCGCCGCGGCCGGCACGCGCACGAAGGTGCTCTACGCGCGCGGCGCCGACCTCGTGGAAGGACGCCAGGACCCGCGCGCGGCGCCGGTGATCGAGTCGAGCCACCTGCGCGCGCCCGACGGCCAGCCCGGACTGCAGGGCGAATACTTCGCGGGCCGCGAGCCGCAGGGCGCGGCCGCGCTCACGCGCGTGGACCCGGTGGTCGGCTTCCGCTGGGACCGCGAGTCGCCGACCGCGGACCTCGTCGCCCAGGGGATGATGCCGGCCGCGCAGGGCCTGCCCACCGACGACTTCTCGGCACGCTGGACGGGCCGGCTCGTGCCGCCCGTCTCGGGACGCTACGAGGTCACCGTGACCGGCGACGACGGCTTCCGGCTCGACCTGGGCGGCCGCCGCGTGATCGACGAGTGGACGACCACGCCGCGGGCGCGGGCGGTCAGCGCGTTCGTGGACCTCGAGGCCGGGCGGCCGGTGGACGTGCGCCTGGAATACTTCGACGCGATCCGCGACGCCGAGGTGCGGCTGGGCTGGCGGCTGCCCGGCGCGAAGGATCCCTTCCAGGAGGCGCTCGAGGCCGCGCGCGCGGCGGAGGTCGTCGTCTTCGCGGGCGGGCTCACCGGCGACGTCGAGGGCGAGGAGATGCGCGTGTCGTACCCGGGCTTCGCGGGCGGCGACCGCACCGACCTCGCCCTGCCGGCCTCACAGGAGAAGCTGCTGCGCGCGGTGCACGCGGTCGGCAAGCCGGTCGTGCTCGTGCTGACCGCCGGGTCCGCGATCGCGGCCGAGTGGGCGCAGGTGAACCTGCCGGCGATCCTCCTCGCGTGGTACCCGGGGCAGCGCGGGGGAGACGCGGTCGCGGACGCGCTCTTCGGTGGGGTGAACCCGGCGGGACGGCTGCCGGTGACCTTCTACCGGTCGGTGGCCCAGCTCCCCCCCTTCGCGGACTACGACATGAAGGGACGCACGTACCGCTACTTCGAGGGCGAGCCGCTCTACCCGTTCGGCCATGGCCTTTCCTACACGCGCTTCGAGTACCGGGACCTGGCCATCGACCGGCCGTCCGCCGCGGCTTCGGACGCGGTCACCGCCACCGCCGTGGTCAAGAACGTGGGCACGCGCGCCGGCGACGAGGTCGTCCAGCTCTACGTCCGCGCGCTTGCGCCGACGGTGGACATGCCGAGGAAACAGCTCCGCGGCTTCACCCGCGTGCCGCTCGCGCCGGGCGAGGAGCGGCGCGTGCGCTTCCGCCTGCGGCCGGCCGACGACTTCTCCCGCTACCACCCGGACCGCAAGGCCTTCGTCGTGGACCCGGGCGACTACGAGCTGCAGCTCGGCGCCTCGAGCGCGGACGTGCGGCTTGCGGGCCGCGTGCGCGTGCAGTAGAACCGCCCCAGGCCCATGAAGCTCCTGCAGGCGGTCTCACCCGACGGTTCGGTCCGTGCCGGCGTCCTCGACGGCGGCCGCGTGCGCGTGCTGCGCCGTCCGTACGAGGGAGTGGCGAACGCGCTCGACCTGCTGACGCGGGCCGGCTCGCCGGAGGCCTGGGCGCGCGGCGCAGAGAGCGCCGGCGCGTTCGAGACCCTCGACGCGCCCGCGCTCGCCGCCGGACGCGCCGGCTGGCGCCTCACCGTGCCCCTGACCCCCCCCGAGGTCTGGGGGGCCGGCGTGACCTACCGCCGCAGCGCGGACTTCCGCGAGGAGGGCTCCGGCATCTACGACCGCGTGTACGTGGCCGACCGGCCCGAGCTGTTCTTCAAGGCCACCGCCTCGCGCTGCGTCGGCCCGGGGGAGCCGATCGGGCGCCGGCGCGACTCGGCCTTCACCGCCAGCGAGCCCGAGGTGGCCGTGGTGTTGGGCGCGGGCGGCGCGATCGTCGGCTACACGCTGGCCAACGACGTCTCGGCCTGGGACATCGAGCGCGACAACCCGCTGTACCTCCCGCAGTCGAAGGTCTACGACGGCTGCTTCGCGTTCGGTCCCGTGATCGTGACCCCGGACGAGGTGAAGGACCCCTACGCGCTCGAGGTGACCTGCCGCGTCGCTCGGGGCGAGCGGACCGTGTTCAGCGGCTCGGCCAGCACCGCCCAGCTCAAGCGGCGGTTTCCCGAGCTGGTCGAGTGGCTGCGGCGGTCGAACCGGATCCCTCCGGGAACGGTGCTCTCGACCGGCACGGGGATCATCCAGCCGATGGACGCCGGGCTCGAGGAGGGCGACGTGGTGACGATCGCGTGCCCCGAGATCGGAGAGCTGAGCAACCCGGTCGCCCTCGTATGACCGCCGCGCCGGACCGGGACCGCGTCCTCGACGCCGGCGACCCGTCGCTCTACGAGGTCACGCCCTCACGTCCGGGCCCACCGGGCGCGCTGCCTCTCCATGCGGCCGACCTCGTCGAACGGCCCAGCGGGGACCTGTTCGGCTGGACGCAGGACGTCGGGATGGGCTGGGCGCCGGGCGAGCTGCGCCGGCCCGAGGTGCTGGTGCTGAGCACGCTCGGCGGCCTGCGCAGCCCCGACGGCACGCCGGTGGCGCTGGGCTACCACACCGGGCACTGGGAGGTCGGACTGCTCGTGCAGGCCGCGGCCGAGGAGCTCCGGGCGCAGGGCGCGATCCCGTTCGCCGCCTACTGCACGGACCCGTGCGACGGCCGCTCGCAGGGCACCGCGGGCATGTTCGACAGCCTGCCCTTCCGCAACGACGCCGCGATCGTGCTGCGCCGTCTGGTGCGCTCGCTGCCGAACCGGCGCGGGCTGGTGGGCGTGGCCACCTGCGACAAGGGCCTGCCCGCGATGACGATGGCGCTCGCCGCCTCGCGCACGCTGCCCGCGGTGATCGTCCCCGGCGGCGTCACGCTGCCGGCCAGCGACGGCGAAGACGCGGGCAAGGCGCAGACGATCGGCGCGCGCTTCGCGCACGGCCGCCTGACCCTGCAGCAGGCCGCCGAGATCGGCTGCCGGGCCTGTGCGTCTCCGGGCGGAGGGTGCCAGTTCCTGGGCACCGCGGCCACCGCGCAGGTGGTGGCCGAGGCGCTCGGCCTCGCGCTGCCCCACAGCGCCCTGGCCCCCTCGGGGCAGCCGATCTGGCGCGACGCCGCCCGGCGCTCCGCGCTGGCCGTGCTGCGGCAGATGGCGCTCGGCGTCAGCGTGGCCGACGTCGTCACCGAGGGCGCGCTCCGCAACGCGATCGCCACCTACGCGGCGTTCGGAGGCTCCACGAACTTCCTGCTCCACCTGCCCGCGATCGCGCACGCCGCCTCCCTGCGCGCGCCGTCGCTCGACGAGTGGAAGGCGGCCAACGCGCGCGTGCCGCGGCTGGTGGACGCGATGCCGAACGGGCCGCACCCGACCGTGCGGGTGTTCCTGGCCGGCGGCGTCCCCGAGGTGATGCTGCACCTTCGCGACCTGGGCCTGCTCGACCTCTCCGCGCTCACCGCCAGCGGCGATCCGCTGGGCGAGGCGCTCGAGTGGTGGGAGCGCTCGGAACGCCGCCGCGTGCTGCGCGACCGCCTGCACTCCCGGGACGGCATCGACCCCGACGAGGTGATCGCCACGCCCGCCGCCGCGCGGCGGCGCGGGTTCACGAGCACGGTCAGCTTCCTGGGCGGCAACCTGGCCCCGCAGGGCGCGATCGTCAAGAGCACGGCCATCGACCCCTCCGTGATCGGCGCGGACGGCGTCTACCGTCACACCGGCCCGGCACGCGTGTGCACGAGCGAGGCGGCGGCCATCGCCGCGATCAAGCGCGGCGACGTGAAGGCGGGCGAGGTGATGGTGCTCTGCGGCATCGGGCCGCGGGGGAGCGGGATGGAGGAGGTCTACCAGGTCACGGCCGCGCTGCGCTACCTGGAGCTGGCCACGACCGTCGCGCTGATCACCGACGCGCGCTTCTCCGGCGTGTCCACCGGCCCCTGCATCGGCCACGTCGCGCCCGAGGCGCTGTCCGGCGGCCCGATCGGGAAGCTGCGCGACGGCGACCTGGTGCGGATCGCCATCGACACGCGGCGCCTCGAAGGGGCCGTGGACTTCGTGCGGAAGGAGGCCGACGGCACCCTGGTGCCCGCCGCCGACGAGCTGGCGAGGCGCGCGCCGCACCCCGACCTGGCGCCCGACCCGGCGCTTCCCGCGGACACGCGCCTCTGGGCCGCCCTCCAGGACGCGAGCGGCGGCCCCTGGATGGGCGCGGTCTACGACGTGGAGAGGATCGTGCGGCTGCTCGAGGCGGGCCGCCGCGCGCTGGGCGAAGAGTGACGTCCTAGGCGACGATCGGCGCCGCGAAGGCGGGGGTGCTGACGAGGGCGGCCGCGCCGCGCAACCGCGGATGGTCGGCCAGGGCCACGGTGAAGATCTCGGTCTCGCCGGCCTCGGGGATCAGCGCCTGGTCGCGCATGGCCTGGCGGACGAGCGGCCCGATCAGGTCCCAGGCCGCCGTGATCTCGCCGCCCATGTAGACGCGCCGCGGGTCGATCGCCTTCACGATCGTGGCCAGGCCGCGGCCGAGGTAGAAGGCCGTCTCGCGCAGCGTCTCCACCGCGCGCGGCTCACCGGCGCGGGCCCGTTCGATCACGTCCTCCACGCCCAGGCCGGCCGGCTCGGCGGAGCCGGGCCACGAGGGGTCGGTGCCGCGGTAGCGCGCCACGACGGCCCGCTTGGAGACGTAGGCCTCCCAGCAGCCGCGCAGGCCGCAGGAGCAGCGGGGCCCGTCCACGTCGAGCGGCACGTGCCCGAACTCGCCGGCGATGCTGTGCACGCCCCGCAGGAGCTTGCCGTCGATCGCGATGCCCACCCCGACGCCGTCCGACACGTTCACGAACGCGACGGGCCCGTCGCCGGGCACGTCGGGCCCCAGCGACCACACCTGGGCGAGCATGCACGCCTTGACCGAGTTCTCGATCACCACCGGGAGCTGCGTGGCGGCGCGCAGGGGTTCGCGCAGGTCCACGTCGCGCCAGCCGAGGGTGGGGGAGAACTTGAACCGCCCGCTGTCCACGTCCACCATCCCGGAGACGACCACGCCGAGCCCCACGCACTCGCCGAACTCGGGATGGTCGCGGCGGACCTGCGCGATGTGCCGCACCAGCTCGCGGATCAGCTCCTCGGGCCGGCGCGGGGTGGGAAACTCGAAGACGTCGAGCAGCGGCTGGCCGAGCAGGTCGGCCACCAGGATGGCGGTGCGGCTGGCGCTGACGTCCACGGCCAGCGCGCAGCGGCGCCGCGTCTCGATGTAGAGGCGCATCGGCTTGCGCCCGCGCTTGCTCTCGCCCTTGTCGCCCTCGAAGACGAGGCCGGACTGCAGCAGCTCGTTCACCAGGAGCGTGACCGCGCCGCGGCGCAGCCCCATCAGCCGCGCCAGCTCCGCGCGCGAGACCGGCTGCTTCGCGCGGACCAGGTTCAGCGCGATCTGGCGGTTGATCTCCCGCGACGTCCCTCGCCGGGCGATCCGGAAGTGGTCGAGGTTGATCCGCCGCATGTGGCCGGATTGTAGACCAGGCGGAGCGGCAGGCCGGCGGCGTCCCCGTACGGCCCCGTCCGTTCCGCGGTGGCGACGGCCGGCCGTCAGCCCGTCCGCGCGGGCGCCGAGCCGCCGGCGGCGGCGGCGCGCGCCCACGCGTCGAGCCGGCGCAGGTCGGCGAATACCTCGACCCCGGTGCGCGGCGCCGGCGCGCCCTCGCCGCCCAGGAGCAGCGTGGTGCGGCGCGGCAGGGCGGCGCGCAGCCGGCGGACCTGGGCGGTCGTGGCCGTCGAGCGGCGGGCGGCGGACACGCTCAGCGCGAGCGCGCGGGCGGCGAAGTCGCGGGTGAGCGTGACCATGTCGGCCGGAGGCGTCTCGGTGCCCAGGTACAGCACGCGGCAGCCGGCGAAGGCAGTGGCCAGCGCGGCCATCTGCAGCCCGAGCCCGTGCGCCTCGCCGGGCAGCGTGGCGAACACCACCAAGGGCCCCGTGGCGCGCTCTTCGAGCGGCAGGCGCAGCGAGCGCAGCAGGTCGCCCACGCGCTCGCTGACGAAATGCTCGTGCCGCACCCCGAGCCGACCCTGTGCCCATGCCTCGCCCACCTCGCGCACCAGCGGCGCCACCACGGTCTCGAGGAACTCCAGCGGGCCGAGGCGGGCGGCCTGGGTCAACAAGGCGCGCGTGAGGCGCGCGGCGTCGAACCCCGCGACCAGGCGCAGCAGCTCCAGCCCGTCGGCGGGCACCGCGGTCGCCGCCTCGGGCCCGGGAGAGGGCGTCCCGGCCGCCAGCAGCTCCTGCAGGTCCGCCTCGGACGCGGTGAGCACCTGGCCGGCGCGGTGGCCCCGCGCCAGCGCCTCCGCCACGCGACGCAGGCGCGGGACCAACGCGACCGCGTACACCCGGTGGCCGGAGGGCCGGCGCTCCGGGACCGGGAAGCCGTACCGCGCCTCCCACGTGCGCAGGGTCTCTACCGGGATGCCGGTGGCGCGCGAGAGCGCGCCGATGGACAGCCGGGCCCCTGGCGGCGTCTCGCGGCGTCGGCGTGCGGCCATGGCGGCGCCCATCCTATCTCCTGAGCACACGGCCGGCCGGACCGCCGTCGGCCCGGCCGGCCGCGCCGCGTCCGCGGTTCAGAAGCGCAGCGTGGCGGTGAACAGCACCGGCATCGACCAGCGCTCACCGGATTCGTTGATGCCCTCGAGGCCGGTGCCGGCCAGCGTCGGCAGCCGGTCCGGCCGCGCCTGGTAGCGGGCCACGGTCTCCGCGCCGATCGAGAGCCGCGAGTGCACGTCGAAGCGGACGCCGAGGCCGGCGGCCGCGGTGGCCACCGTCGAGCGGTCGTAGAACGGCACGTCGCGCAGCGTCACGTTCGCCGCGGGCACGGAGAACGTGGGACGGTTCTCCTCGACCAAACGCATTCCGCCGGAGGCGGTGAGGTAGGGCTTCACCGCCGACTCGGTGGCCAGGAAGTAGCGCAGTCCCGCCTCGAGGCCGATCTCCTCGTAGTCGGCGAACTGGGCGTTGAGGGCCAGGCCGGCCACGTCGCCGACCTGGAGCAGGTCGGCGCTCTGCTCCTCGTACGACCCGCCCACGAACAGCTCGAGCGTATCGGTCACGCCGTAGCCGAGCTGCGCCTCGCCGCGCCAGGTGGTGCCGTAGACGTCGGAGTAGTCGCGGGCCGACACCGAAGTCGGCAGGCCGAGCACCGTGCCCGAGCCGCCGCCGTGGACGTCGCCGCCCAGCGGCACGCCCAGGCCGCCGCGCACGGAGAGGAACCACCCGCCCGCGATGGGCGCTTCCTGCGCCCGGGCGCCCGCGGGCACCGCGATGAGGACGGCCAGGCCCATGATGGATGTACGCACGCGCATGTCTCGAATCTCCTCCTGATCGGGCGGCGGGCGCCCGCCTCGCGGGCGCCGTCCACCCCCGGCGCGGCTCCCAGAGCCGATGCCTCGCTTATGAATATATTTTGAAGAGGTTCTGTTGTCAAGCCCGCCGGCCGCTTCCGGGCCGCGGCCGCGGGAGAGGCCGCGGAGGGCGTGTTAAGCTCCGCGCCTCCATGCCCGCGCCCCGCCGCCCGCCGCTCGGGCTGGCCGCCTCCCTGGCGCTCGCCCTGGCGCCGGCCGCCGCCGCCGCGCCGCCGCTCGTCCCCGCCGCCTCGAGCTGGGAGAAGCTCGCGAGCGGCCTCGCCTTCGGCGAAGGGCCGGCCTGGCACCCCGGCGGATACCTGATCTTCCAGGACGTCCCCCGCGACCGCACGATGAGGCTCCACGCGCCGGGGGAGGTGTCGGTCTTCCGCGCCGGCACGGAGGCGGCCAACGGGCAGGCCCTCGACGCCGAGGGCCGCCTCGTGGTGTGTGAGGGCCGCACGGCCAGCGGCCTCGGCGGTCGCCGGCTGGCCCGGGTCGAGAAGGACGGCCGCGTGACGACGCTGGCGGACCGCTACCGCGGGAAGCGCCTCAACAGCCCCAACGATCTCGCGATCGACGCGCGCGGCCGCGTCTTCTTCACCGACCCGCGCTACGGCCGGCGCGACGACCTCGAGCTCGACCGCGAGGGCGTGTACCGCGTGGACCCGGACGGCACGCTCACGCGGGTGGTGGACACCCTCACCCGGCCGAACGGGATCCTGGTCAGCGGCGACGGCCGCACGCTGTACGTCGCGGAGAACGCGAGCCCCGGCGGAGCCGTGCAGCTCTGGGCGTTCGACCTCGACGCGAAGGGAGGCGCCGCCGAGGGCCGCGTCCTCCACGACTTCGGAGGCGGCCGCGGCATCGACGGGATGGCGCTCGACCGCGACGGCCGCATCTGGGCCACCGCCGGCACGCGTGGCCAGGCCGGCATCTACGTGTTCGCGCCGGACCCCGCGCGCCGGACCGCCACCCTGGCGGCGTTCGTCCCGACCGCCGAGGACCCGACCAACTGCACGTTCGGCGGGCCCGCGCGCGACTGGCTCTACGTGACCACGACGTCCTCGCTCTACCGGATCAGGACCGCGGTGCGCGGCGTGGAGAGCCCGCCGGGGAAGTAGTGGCGGTCGCGGTGGTCGGCGCCGGCGCGGCCGGCCTGATGGCGGCGATCGAGGCCGCCCGCCGGGGGGCGGAGGTGGTGGCGCTCGACGGGGCGCGCACGCTCGGCGCGAAGATCCTCGTCTCCGGCGGCGGCCGGTGCAACGTGACGCACCACGCGGTGGACGAGACCGCGTTCGCGGGATCCACGCGCCCCGCGATCCGCAAGGTGCTGCGGCGCTTCGACGTGGAGCAGACGGTGCGGTTCTTCGCCGGCCTCGGCGTGACCCTCCGGCGCGAGGAGACCGGCAAGCTCTTCCCGGCCACCGACCGCGCGCGCACCGTGCTCGACGCGCTGCTGCGCGCGGCGCGCGATGCCGGCGTCGGGGTGCGCCATCCCTGGCGGGTGCAGGCGATCGAGCGCGTCGCGGGCGGGTTCTCCCTGCGTTCGGCGGCGGGGGAGACGCTCGCGGCCGCGCGCGTCGTGCTCGCGACCGGCGGCCGCAGCCTGCCGAAGACCGGCTCCGACGGGCACGGGTACGTGCTCGCGCGCGCGCTCGGGCACACGATCACGTCGCGGGTCTTTCCCGCGCTGGTGCCGCTGACCCTGCCGCGCGGCCATCCCCTCTGCGCGCTGGCGGGCCTGTCCGTGCCCGCGCGGCTCGAGGTGCGCGGCGGGTCCGGCCGCGCCCTCGTGCGGCTCGAGGGCTCGCTGCTCTGCACGCACTTCGGGCTGTCCGGCCCCGTCGTGCTCGACGTGAGCCGCTACTGGACCGACGCGCGGGCCGACGACGCGCACGTGGAGCTGGTCGCCTGCTGGCTGCCCGATCGGACGCCGGATTCGCTGGACGCGGACCTGCGCGCGCTGGGCGGCGCGACCGTCGGCGGGCTGCTCGAGCGGTGGCTTCCGGAACGGCTCTCGCGCACCCTCTGCGAGCTGGCGGCGGTGGAGCCGGCGCAGCGAGGCCACCGCCTCACGCGCGAGCAGCGCGCGGCCCTGGTGCGGACGCTGCTGGCGATGCCGCTGCCGGTGACCGGGGACCGCGGGTTCGACCACGCCGAGGTCACGGCCGGTGGCGTGCCGCTCTCGGAGGTCCAGCTCGAGACGATGGAGTCGCGGCGGTGCCCGGGGCTCTTCCTCTGCGGCGAGATCTGCGACGTGGACGGCCGCATCGGCGGGTTCAACTTCCAGTGGGCCTGGGCGAGCGGGTACGTGGCGGGCGTGGCGGCGGCCACGTCACCGCGCTAGATTGGCCGGCGGCGACGGCGGAGGGGGGTTCGGGGGGGAGGGCGAGGGCCATCGCAGCCGGAGTTGGCCGGCGGCCCGAGCGATCCCCCCGAGATGAAGGAGGCGGACATGAGCACACGCCGCGAGTTCCTCCAGGGGACGATCACGGGCGCGCTTTCGCTCACCGGCGCCGCGCGTGCGGCCTCCGGCGCGCCCCCGGACCCGGCGATCCCCGACTCCGACGTGGGGTCGCTCTACCCGTTCATCCGCAGCCAGGCGGTGAAGGGCGAGTTCCCGCTCTCGTTCCTGCGGCCGGAGTTCACCGACCTCGCCGCGTGGAAGGGGAGCGCCCGCGCCCGCGTCTTCGAGCTGCTGCACTACGCGCCGGCGCCGGTGGACCCGCGGCCGGAGGTACTGGGGCGCGCGGACCACGGCGACTACGTCGAGGAGACGATCGCCTTCAACACCACGCCGGACGTCCGGGTCCCAGCGTGCGTGCTCGTCCCCAAGCGCCGGCAGGGCCGCCGCCCGGCCGTCGTCGCGCTTCACGACCACGGCGGGTTCTACTTCTGGGGCCGCGAGAAGCTCCTCGAGCGCGACGACGAGCACCCGGTGCTCACCGACTTCAAGCGGCAGTACTACGGCGGCCGCAGCATCGCGAGCGACCTCGCCCGCCGCGGCTACGTGGTGATCGTGATCGACATGTTCTACTGGGGGGAGCGGCGGCTGCTCCTGGCCGCCGACGCGCCGGACTGGCGGGAGCGGCCGCGCACGATCACGGCCGAGCGGATCGCGGAGTTCAACCGCCGCGGGCAGCAGAACGAGCAGCTCACCGCCCGCACCATCTACGCCGCCGGCTTCACCTGGGCCGGCGTGATGTACTGGGACGACATCCGCACCGTGGACTACCTCGTCACGCGGCCGGAGGTGGATCCCGCGCGCATCGGGTGCGTGGGCCTCTCGATGGGAGGCCTGCGGACGATCCACCTCGCCGCCCTCGACGAGCGCATCCAGGCGGCCGTCGCCGTGGGCTGGATGACCGCGTTCCGGCCGCAGCTCGCGCGGCACGTCCGCAACACCATCGGCTTCACGAAGCTGGTGCCGGGCCTGTACCGGCAGCTCGACTACCCCGACGTCGCCGCGCTCGCCGCGCCCACGCCGCTGCTGGTGATCAACGGGGCCA
>DATBIZ010000029.1:0-2068 GCA_036556645.1 Vicinamibacteria bacterium
CCACCTGATCGGCGGCGACCACTACGCCCCCATGCCCGAGAACGACGACCCGCGCCGGGTCGACTGGACCGCCACCTACTACCACCGCGCCGACCCGAGCGGGATCGCCTTCGACCGCACGCGGAAGGGGAGCGGGGCGGTGGACCAGTACTTCCCGCCGCTGCGCGACCTGTGGAACGACCCAGCCACGACCCCGGACGCGCTGCTGCTGTGGTTCCACCGGCTGCCCTGGGGCCACAAGATGAAGTCGGGACGGACGCTGTGGGAGGAGATGGTGGCCCGCTACCGGCTCGGGGCGGCGAAGGCCGCGCAGATGGAGCGCGAATGGCAGGCGCTCGCGGGCCAGGTGGACGCCGAGCGCCACGCGGCGGTCGCGGCGAAACTGCGCCGCCAGGCCGCGGATGCGGCCGAGTGGGCCGACAAGTGCGTGCGGTATTTCCAGGGGTTCAGCCAGGGGGGCAGCCAATGAGGGGGCGCGACCCGCAGCAACCGTTCCGGATCCGGGTCGGTCGCCAGACGGCGGCGCCGGGGCCGGTACCGGGACGGAACCGGTTCCGCCTTCGATGGGCAGTACCGGTACCGGCACCGTTCCGGCACCGTATCCGAATCGCGGCGGCGATGCTCACCGCCGCTGCGACGATGAGCCTCGCGCCGGCGGCGGAGACGCCCCTCTACCTCGACCCCGAGCGCTCCTTCCACGACCGCGCGGCCGACCTCGTCTCCCGGATGACGCTCGAGGAAAAAGTCTCCCAGATGATGAACGACGCCCCCGCGATCCCGCGCCTCGGGGTCCCCGCCTACGAGTGGTGGAACGAGGCGCTGCACGGCGTGGCGCGTGCCGGGGCGGCGACGGTGTTCCCGCAGGCCATCGGCATGGCCGCGTCCTTCGACACCGCGCTGATGCGCGAGGTCGCGGTCGCGATCTCGGACGAGGGCCGGGCCAAGCACCACGAGTTCGCCCGGCACGGGCGGCGCGGGCGCTATCAGGGCCTCACGTTCTGGTCGCCGAACATCAACATCTTCCGCGACCCGCGCTGGGGCCGCGGGCAGGAGACCTACGGCGAGGACCCCTACCTGACCACGCGCATGGGCGTCGAGTTCGTGAAGGGCCTGCAGGGCGACGATCCCCGCTACCTGAAGACGGTCGCCACCGCCAAGCACTTCGCCGTGCACAGCGGGCCCGAGCCCGACCGCCACAGCTTCGACGCGCGGCCGAGCGAGCGCGACCTTCACGAGACCTACCTGCCGGCCTTCCGCGCCCTGGTGCAGGAGGCGGGCGTGCGGTCCGTGATGGGCGCCTACAACCGGGTCAACGGGGAGTCGGCCTCGGCGAGCCCGCGGCTGCTCCAGGAGCTCCTGCGGCGCGACTGGGGCTTCGACGGCCACGTGGTCTCCGACTGCGGAGCGATCGACGACATCTACCAGGGGCACAAGATCGTGGCCACCAGGGAAGAGGCCGCGGCGCTCGCCGTGCGCAACGGGTGCGACCTCGAGTGCGGCACGGTCTACAAGTCCCTGACCGCCGCGGTGGCGAAGGGACTGATCGCCGAGAAGGACCTGGACGTCGCGCTGCGCCGGCTGTTCCGCGAGCGCTTCGCGCTGGGCCTGTTCGACCCGCCCGAGCGCGTGCGCTACGCGCAGATCCCCTACCGCGTGAACCAGTCCGAGGCGCACGACCGGCTGGCGCGGCGGATGGCGCAGTCCTCGCTCGTGCTGCTGAAGAACGACGGCCTCCTGCCGCTCTCGCGCGGGCTGAAGACCATCGCCGTCATCGGGCCGACCGCCGACGACGTGATGACGCTGCTGGGGAACTACTACGGCACCCCGGCCGCGCCCTCGACGATCCTGGCCGGCCTGCGCGCCGCGGCCGGCACGCGCACGAAAGTGCTCTACGCCCGCGGCGCCGACCTCGTGGAAGGACGCCAGGACCCGCGCGCCGCGCCGGTGATCGAGTCGAGCCACCTGCGCGCGCCGGACGGCCAGCCGGGACTGAGGGGAGTGTACTTCGCGGGCCGCGAGCCGCAGGGCGCGGCCGCGCTCACGCGCGTGGACCCGGTGGTCGGCTTCC
>DATBIZ010000030.1:0-10590 GCA_036556645.1 Vicinamibacteria bacterium
CAGGTGGACGTGCGCGTGATCGCCGCCACCAACAAGACCCTGGAGGAGGCGATCGAGAAGGGGGACTTCCGCGAGGACCTCTACTTCCGCCTCTCGGTGATCCCGATCCGCGTGCCGCCGCTGCGCGAGCGGCCCGAGGACGTCGTCCCGCTCGTGCAGCACTTCGTGCGGCAGTTCTCCGCGGACAACAACTTCAAGCCGAAGACGTTCGCGCCGGACGCGCTGGAGACGCTGCGCCGGCACCCCTGGCGCGGCAACGTGCGCGAGCTGCGCAACACCATCGAGCGGCTGATCATCATGGTGCCCGAGGACCCGGTCCGGGCCGAGCACCTCCAGGACGTGCTGCGCCGTCCGGCCACCGACGGCGGCGCGGCGCCGGTGGAGAGCGCGGGGTCGCTGCGCGACTTCAAGGAGTCGGCGGAGCGCGCGTTCCTCGTGCAGAAGCTGCGCGAGAGCAAGTGGAACATCTCCGCCACCGCGGCCTCCATCGGCACCCCCCGCTCGAACCTCTACAAGAAGCTCGAGCAGTACGGGATCACGCAGGAGAAGGACGGCTGACGCTCCTCACGGCGGGCGGCTAGGCGGAGCGGGGAACGGGGACGTCCAGGCACTGGGCCACGAGCAGCGCCAGCTTCCGCCGCTCGCGGAGGGTGTCCGTCCAGTCGATGGCCACGTTCTCCCGGCCGCAGCGGGTGACGACGCCGGTCAGCCACTCGGCGAGGGCGGCGTCGTCCTGGAGCTGATGGGCCTCGAGCAGCCGGGTGTGGCGCTCGAGCGACCAGAGCATCACGCAGACCGCGCCGGGCGGACGCACGCAACCGTTCCAGGGCTCGACCGATATCAGGAAACGCCGCCGCCGGACCGCAACCATGGGACCGCGCACAGGATGGAGCACGGGCGCCCGGCTCGTCTATGCGGAGAACTGCGTATTTTCGTTCCTTCCCTGCGCGGGTCCTGACCCCGGGCGGCAGCGCTCCACCGCATGATCGCCGGGCTTGGAGCGCACGCCCGCACCCGCCGTGAAGGACCGCTGGGTCGCCGCGCTGATCGGCGCGGCGGCCTTCGCCGTCTTCCTCGCCTCCCCGGTCCGGCACCGGTCGGACGCGCGCTACACGCTGCTCTTGAGCGAGCAGCTCCTCACGCGGCGGACGTTCCGGCTGGACGAGCACTTCTCGCCGGAGAACGCCGGCGTGCCCGGACAGCCGACGTACAACCTGCAGGCCTCGGGTCCCCACGTCTACTTCCGCCCCGCGCCGGGAAGCGCCGTGCTCTCGGTCCCGTTCGTGCCGCTGCTGCGGGTGTTCGGTCTCTCGGCGGTGGACGCGGAGGGCCGCTACGACCCCTCCGGCGACCTGCGCGCGCAGGCCACGCTGGCCGCGCTGCTGATGGCGGGGCTGACCTCGCTCTTCTACCTGACCGCGCGGCTGCTCCTCCCGGTGGCCTGGAGCCTCGGCGTCGCGATCGCGGGCAGCCTGGGCACCCAGGTGTGGAGCACGGCCTCGCGCGCGCTGTGGACGCACACCTGGGAGATCGCGCTGGTGGGGGTGGTGGTCTGGCACGTCACGCGCGCGGAGGCGCTCCGCCGCCCGCTGAGGCCGATCGCCCTGGCCGTGCTCCTGGCGGCGGCGTTCACGGCCCGGCCGACCGCCGCCGGGCACGCGCTCGCGGTGGCCGCCTACCTCGCCGTCTTTCGCCGCGAGGCGATCGTCCGGTTCGTCACCGCCGCCGGGGTGATGCTGGCGGCACTCGTGGCGGGGTCCTCGGCGGTCTACGGCCAACCGCTGCCGCCGGCGTTCCACCTCTGGCAGAGGGCGTCCCTGGGATGGCAGCCGGCGCTGGCGGCGCTGACCAGCCCCTCCCGCGGCCTGCTCGTGTGCGTCCCGCTCGTACCGCTGGTGGCGGCGCTGCTCGTCCGCTATCGCCGCCACACCCCCTCGCGACCGCTGGTCTTCGTCGCCGCCGCCGGCTTCGTGACGCAGCTGGCCGGCGCGGCCGTGGCGGCGATCTGGTGGGCGGGTCACAGCTACGGCCCGCGCCTGAGCACCGGCACGGTGCCCTGGCTCGTGCTGCTCGGCGCGCTGGCCCTGCGCGCGCGCCTCGACGCGGTCCGGGCCGACGCGCCCGTCCCGCGCACGGTCAGGCTCGCCGTCGCGGCGGTCGCCGCCGTGGCGCTCGCCAGCGTGTTCATCCACGCGCGCGGCGCGCTCGCCCCGGCCACCCAGCGCTGGAACCTGCGGCCCGCCGACCTGGACGCGGACCCGGGGCGGATCTGGGAGTGGCGCCCTCCGCAGTGGCTGGCCGGCCTGGTGCCGCCGCCCTCCGGCCCCGTGCCGCCGCTGGCGCTGGGACAAACGCTGGAGCTGGGCCGCGGCGAGGCGGACGCCTACCTGCGCGAGGGCTGGAGCTGGCCCGAAGGCGATCTGCGCTGGGCGGACGAGGCCACCGCGCGGCTGCAGTTCGCGATGGATGCGCCCGGGGCGTCGATCCTGCGCGCGCGGCTGCGACGGGCGCCGGGAGGGGAGGCCGACCAGGCGGTGGAAGTCGAGCTCAACGGCCGCGCGCTCGCCGCCTGGACGCTCGGGCGGGAGACGCCCGTGGACGTCGCGGCGGTCGTCGCCGGCGGGCTGCCGCGCCAAAACGTGCTCACTTTCCGCCTGCCGGACGTTCCCGAAGTCCCGCCGGGACGCGGCGACCAGCGCGCGCTGCGCGCCGCCGTCTACTGGCTGCGGTTCGACCCGTTCCCGGGGCTGACCCTCGGCGAGCCGGTGCGGTTCAACAGCCGGGCGGCCGATTTGTACCTGGGCGAAGGCTGGGGCGAGGGCGAGCGCGAGTACCGCTGGACGATCGCGCCTCGCGCCGAGCTGTTCCTCTCGCCGGGCTCCCTGCCGCCCGCTGTCCTGCGCCTGAAAGCCCATCCGTATCCGGTCTCGGCTCGCGGCTCGGGGCAACGCGTCTTCGTGTCGGTGAACGGCGAGCTGGTCTCCACGCTGGCACTCCGTGAGGAGGCGCCGGCGGTCCGCTCCGTGCCTCTGCTCTTCGGCCTGCCGGCCGCCGCCCGCGTGACGCTGGAGCTGCCGGACGCGGTGGCGCCGCGCGGCGACCTCCGGCAGCTCGGGATGGCCGTGCACTGGCTGCGGTTCGATCCGTGGCCGCGGGTGCCGGTGGGCGGCGTGGACCTCGGCGGCACGTCCGGAGACCGGTTCCTGGGCGACGGCTGGGCCGCGTCCGAGGACGGCCGGCGCTGGACGGTGGGTGTCTCCGCCGAGGTCTACTTCGCCGCGGACCCCGCGCCCCCGGCCAGGCTCGTCTTGACCCTCGACGCATTCCTGCACCGCCGCCTGCCGGCCCAGCGCGTGCGGTTCGAGCTCAACGGCGAACGCCTGGACGAGGTCACCGTTGAGGAGCCGGGGCGCCGGCCCGTGGAGCTGCCGGTGCCGGCTGGGCTGCTTCGGCCCCAGAACGTGCTGCGCCTGGCGCTTCCCGACGCGCGCTCGCCGGCCAGCCTCGGCGCCAGCCGCGACGCGCGCGTGCTCGGCGTGCGCGTGGGGACACTGCGGCTCGCCCCCGCGGCCGGTCACGGCGTTGCTCCCGGTGCGTCCAAGCCCTAGACTGGTTCGTTCGCAGAGCGGGCCGGGCGGTCGCCGCGGCCGACGTCTGGCCGGGGAGGAAAGTCCGGACTCCAAGGGCAGTGTGCTGGCTAACGGCCAGCGGGGGCGACCCCAGGGAAAGTGCCACAGAAAACACACCGCCGAACCGGGCGTGAAAGCGCCCGGTGGCAAGGGTGAAAAGGTGCGGTAAGAGCGCACCGCCGTCCTGGTGACAGGGCGGGCAGGGTAAACCCCACACGGAGCAAGGCCAAATAGGGGGGCGCTACAGGCTGGCCCGGCCGAAGCCCCCGGGTAGGTCGCTGGACCCCGCGGGCAACCGCGGGGCTAGAGGAATGATCGCCGCCCGCGACGGCGAGAGCTGTCGCGGGGACAGGATCCGGCTTACAGGCCCGCTCTGCGAACGCTTTCCCTATAAACTGCCGCCGGTATGAAGGTGCTCGTCACCGGCGGCGCCGGCTTCATCGGGAGCCACCTGGCCGAGGCGCTCGTGCGCGCCGGCCACCGCGTGCGGGTCCTCGACAACCTCTACTCCGGCCGCACCGCGAACCTCGAGCCGATCCGGAAGGACGTCGAGTTCGTCGAAGGCGACTGCGCCGACCCCGCCGTGGCGCGCCGGGCGATGCGCGGCATCGAGGCGGTGTTCCACGAGGCGGCGATCCCGAGCGTGGCCCGCTCGGTGAAGGACCCCCTGGCCTCCCACCGCGGCAACTCGACCGCCACCCTCGTCGTGCTGACCGCGGCCCGCGACGCGGGCGTGCGCCGCCTCGTCTACGCCGGCTCGTCGTCGGTCTACGGCAACTCGCCGCGCCTGCCCAAGCGCGAGGACATGGAGACGCGCCCGCTCTCGCCCTACGCGGTCGGCAAGCTCACCGGCGAGCACTACCTGCGCATCTTCTCGGGGCTCTACGGCCTCGAGACCCTGACCCTGCGCTACTTCAACGTGTTCGGTCCCCGCCAGGACGCGTCTTCGCCCTACAGCGGCGTGATCAGCCTCTTCACCGCGGCGCTGCTCGCCGGGCGCCGGCCGGTGATCTACGGCGACGGCCGCCAGAGCCGCGACTTCACCTACGTGGCCAACGTGGTGGACGCGAACCTGCGCGCGCTGACGGCGCCGGTGGCGGACGGGTCCGCGATGAACGTGGCCACGGGCCGGCGCGTGACGCTGAACGGCCTGCTCGCGGCGCTCGGCCGCCTGACCGGACGGAAGATCCCCGCGCGGCACCTGCCCGCGCGCGCCGGAGACGTGCGCCACAGCCTGGCCGACATCACCCGCGCGCGCAAGGCGCTGGGCTACCGGCCGATGGTGGACTTCGAGACGGGGCTGCGCGAGACGGTCGAGTGGTACAAGCGGTCGGCGCGGCGATAGCGCCGCGAGGACGCCGGCTCAGGGCCGCGCCGATGCGTCCGCCGTCCGCAGGTGCTCCTCCCAGCTCTTCTGGAACTCCGGGTAGCTGAGCGCGAGCGCGACCGGCAGCGCCTCTTCCGAGGGATGGCCGTCGCCGAGCGCGTTGAGCAGCCGGACGACGCCGGCCTCGGTACGCCGGCGGATGATGTGGGCGACCGCCGAGAGGCTCTCCGCGTAGGCGCGGGGGACGTCCGCCGGCGGCAGCGCCTGGAACGGCGCCTCCAGCGTCAGCAGCGGGTGCAGCTTGCCCTGCCGCGCCGTCGGCGCCAGGGCGGCGTCCTCGCGCGCCGGGTCGCCGCCCTCGAGCCACTGGGAGACGCCCTCCTGGAGCCAGGTCGGGCAGTTCCCGCCCGTGCGCGCGGCGATGAACGAGTGAGCCAGCTCGTGACGGAGCAGCGCGACCTGCCGCGGCGTCAGCTTCGTGCCGGTGTGGCCGCCGACCGGGAGGCGGATGCTGCCGTCGTTGACGCCCGCCGCCCACTCCGGCGTGCGCGCGTCCTGGAAGGCGGCCTCGCTCTGCAGCGACACCGCGATCGAGTCCTGCGGGCGGAACCCGAAGCGGCGCGCGTATTCCGCGAACGCCGCGCCCAGCGTCTCCAGCACGGCGGGCCCGAGCGGATGGCTGTCGCCGCCGTCGTAGCTCAGGCGGAACTGTCCGCCGGTCTCCAGTCGGGCGGGGGCGGGCGCGACCGCGGCCAGCCGCCGCTGCACCTCGGGGTCGTCGTGGAGGCGGAGGCTCTCGCGGTACTCCAGCTCGGCGGCCACCCGGTCGCCCATCGCGGCGTACGCGTCGGCGAGCAGCGCGTGCGAGCGCGGGTTCTTCTCGTCCACGCGCACCGCGCGGGCGGCGATCTCCCTCGCCCCCCGCGCGTCGCCCAGGCCGAGCTGCGCCTCGGTCAGCGCGTGCAGCGCGGCCAGCGAGCGCGGGTCGCGCGCGAGCGCGCCCTGCAGCAGCTTCACCGCTTCGGCGGGGTCGTTGGCGGCGAGCCGCTCGCGCGCGAGCGCCACGTCGGGATCGGGGCCGCCCTGCGCGGTGGCCGAATCCACGCGCGCCACCAGCGAGCGGGGCAGGCCGAACGTGCCGCCGTCCTTCTCGTAGCGGAGCTGCGCGCCTTCGTACCAGGCGCGGTCGGCCTCGATCACGCGGCCGTTCGTGAGCACGATCGTGTCCGCGCCGGCGGCGCCCACCGACAGGAGCAGCGCGGCCGGCAGCAGGCCCGGCCTCTTCAGGGCCGCAGCTCGGAGGCGCTCATCACGCGCGGCGCGGCGCCGTTCTTGCGGAAGTATTCCGGGACGGAGCGCGCGGCGGCCGCGGCCTGCGTGGCGTTCGAGTAGACGCCCCACAAGAGCCGGTAGCAGTCGCGGCCCTGGTACTTGACCGGCACGATGTACAGCTCGGGCGAGCTCACGCTGCTGACCGCCTTCTGGACCGTCGCGTCCGAGCACGCGATCAGGAGCTGCACGCTGGCGGCGCCGGCAGGCGCGGTGCGCAGGTTCGCGGCGAAGCCGCGGGCGGCGCCGGCCAGCTCGCCGCTGGCGAGCATCGCCCGTGCCTCGCGCAGGCCCGGCGTGGCGGCGGCGGGGGAAGCGCGGCCGGCCGGGGGGGGCGTCGCCGGCGGGGGCGTCCGCACCGGAGGGGCCGGCGTGGCCTGCGTCGCCGCCGTCGGCCGGCCCGCCGCGAGCGTCGAGGCGCTGGCCGTGGGCGCGGTGAGCGGGGGCTCGCTCGGCGTGAGGCCCCCGGCGACCGTGACGGGGGCCGACCCCGCCGCGTCGGCCGACGCGTCGGTCTGCGGCCGGCCGAGGTAGTACCAGGCGCCGCCGGCGGCCGCGGCCAGCAGGACCACCGCGGCCAGCAGCGGCACCGCCCGGCTCGAACCTCCCGCCGGGCGTGCGCCGCCCGGACGCGCGCCGAACTGCGGCGACCAGCGGTCCGGCGCGGGCCGCTCCATCGGCTGCAGCGGTCCTTCGAGCGCCTTCGAGTTCAAGAGCGCGTCGAGCGCGGCGAGGTCGTCTTTGCTCGGCCGCGAGGGCGACTTGGCGGGCTCCGGCTCGGCTTCGGCGGGCGCGCTCGCGCGCGCGGCCGGCGCGGAGCCGCCGCGCAGGGGCGGCTTCCATTCCCGCGCTTCGCGCTTGCTCGGGCCCACGCCCGCGGGCGCGGGCGGGATGCTCAGCTCGGGGGTCCGCGAGGGGATGTACGGGGCGGTCTCGGCCACGACCGGCGGCGCGGCGGCGAGCGGCGGTGGCGTGGGCGTCCGCGGCGGCGGCGGGATCAGCGGCAGCGCGGAGGGTGTCGTCGCCTTCGGCGACGGCGCGGGCTCCGGAACGAAGATCGGCACCGGTTCCGGCTCGGCCGCCGCGAACACCGGCGTCGGCGCCGGCGGCGGGGCGGGCGCGGGGGGCGGGCCCACCGGCTTGACGTCTTCGGGAACGAACAGCGCGATCTCGGGGCCCTCGGGGGCGGAAGGGGCGAACGGCTCGGGCGAGGCGAACGGTTCCGGCGCGGATGGCGCCGGCGCGTCGGGCACGGGCTCGAACGTGATCGGGGGAGGGGCGGGCCGTTCGACCGCCGCGGGCGCGGGAGCCGCCGCCCGCGGAATGGCCGCGGCCGGCACCGCGAGCGCTTCCCGGGCGGTCGCGAGCAGGTCGATCTCGCCCTCGCCGGCCGGCGCCGCCGGCGCCGACGTGGGCACCGCGGCCAGCGGCATCGGCGCGTTCGACCGCCGCACCAGGCCCAGGAAGACCAGCGCGCAGGCCGCCTTGGCCGCGTCGAACTCGTCGAGCTTCGTGCCGGCGGCGGCCTGCTTGAGCGTGGCCCTGCCGTCGATGCGCGCGAGCAGGTCGGCGGCCTCCGCTTCGACCTCCGGCCGCTTGCCGCGCATCTCCGCCACCGGTGTGAGCACCACGTCGAGGCCCTCGAGGTGGCGCAGCACGAACCCGCGGTCGCTCACGCGCCGCACCGCGGCCAGCAGCACGCGCTCGGTGGAGAGCTTCAGGTCCACCGCCCCCTTGGGTAACACGCCGTCCTCGAACTCGAAGCTCCCCGCGGTATAGGCGATCACGTCGGCGAGGATGCGCTCCACCTTCGCGCGCGCCGCCTCGCCCAGCTCGCGCTGGCTGACGAAGCCCGTGTCCGAGAGCACCTTCGCGAGCGGGTTGCCGGGGCCGACCTTGCTGTTGGCCTCTTCGAGCTGCTCCGGCGTGAGGGTGCCCGTCTCGATCAGGATCGCGCCGAGCTGGTCGCGCGGGTCGTTGGACGAGCCGAACAGGACGCGCCCGCTGCGGAAATAGAGCGCCTTCTGGTAGGAGGGGCCTTCTACCTTGAGCGAGCCGGTGGCGCCGCGCTGGTGGAGGTCGACGATCAGGAACGGGAACGCCTGGGGGTCGATCGTACCGCTGACGGGGAACGCTCCGGCCATCCACTCTCCCGGCCGCCGCGCCCGCCGGCGCGGCACCGCCGTTATGTAAGGCGGCCGGATCTTAGCACGCGCGATTGCGTTGACAGTTCCGGCACGCGTGGTCAGACTCGCCAGAGGAGGCAGCCGTGGACGAGGATCGCCGGCGCGAGGACGAATGGTTCCGGGCCAACGAGAGGAAGCTGATCGAGGAGGCCCGGCAGGCCCGCCTCAAGCGCGAGCAGGAGCGCGCGGCGCGCGAAGCGGAGGGCGAGCGGGCGCGCCTGCGGGACCTCCATTTCATGAAGTGCCCGAAGTGCGGGCACGACATGAGGGAGGAGGACCTGGGCGGGGTGAAGGTGGACCGCTGCTCGCACTGTGAAGGCATCTACCTCGACGCGGGCGAGCTCGACCAGGTGTTCCTCAAGAAGGAAGACGAGCGCCGCGGGTTCTTCCGGCGCCTGGTGAAGATCTAGGCGCCGCGGCCGCGCCCCCATGCCGTACCTGATCGACGGCAACAACCTGCTCGGGTCGTGGGGCGGACCGCGCGGCGAAGACGACCGGCGGGCGGAGGTGGTGCGGCGGATGGCCGCGTTCTGCCGGGCACGCCGCGTGCGGGCGACCGTGGTCTTCGACGGACATCCCCTGCGCCCCGAGATGGCCGCCCAGGACCTCGGTCCGCTGACCGTGCGCGTGCCGCCGCCCGGCGCGGACGCCGACACGGTGATCCGCGAGCTGGTCGAGCGCGCGGCGCGGCCCGCCGAGCTGGTGGTCGTCACCTCCGACAAGGCGCTCTACTCGTACGTCAGGACGCGCGGCGCGGCGGTGATGCGCGCGCACGAGTGGAACGCGCTCGAGCGGCAGGTGTCCCCACGCGCCGCGGACGGAGGCGAGAAGCCCGAGCGCGAAGACGACGTCGAGGGCTGGCTCCGCAAGTTCGGCTCGTCCGAGTAGCCTCCGCGCCGTCCGGCTGACAAGCTCCGGCGACACCCCGCGCAACCCCGCCGCCGGCAGGCCTTTGACGTCCGGGATCCGCTCGCGCTGACAACGGCGCGCGACGCCGCCCGCGCCGCGCTCTCCCTCCGTCTGGGCGCCGCTCGCCCGCAAGTTCTTCCCGTCACGCGAGAACGCCGGACGGCCACCGCGCGGCACCCCCCTTGCCCCTCGTGCGGCCGTCGTGCGTGGCGTACCGGCGCGGGTCCCGAACGGGAGAGGCGGGGCCCGCGCCGGGTTCAACCCCGAGCGGGTCGGGACGGTCCGCGAGGCCATCTCGGACTCCGGCCCCTCGACCGCGCCACGCACGGCCGCTGGGCGGCCGTGCGGCCGCCACCGACCGACACAACCACGCAAGAGTGAGGAGAAGAGATGAAGCTCGATCGCATCGTGGCCGCGGCGCTCGCCCTGGCCCTCAGCCTTTCGGCCGGGACCGCCGCCGCGGCGGGCAAGGCGGCGCCCGCCGGCAAGGTCAACATCAACTCGGCGTCCGCCGAGCAGCTCGGCACGCTGCCGGGCGTCGGCGCCAAGCTCGCCGCGCGCATCGTGGAGCACCGGCAGAAGTCCGGGCCCTTCAAGTCCGTGCAGGAGCTGATGAACGTGAAGGGCGTGGGCGAGAAGAACTTCGAGAAGCTGCAGCCCTACCTGACGGTCGGCGAAGCGCCCAAGACGGGAGGCGCCCGCTAGGTCCGCGCGGGGCGGCGGCCCTCCCCGCCGCCCCCGCCCTTCCGGGTGGCGCGATGGCAAGCCCAGAGCGGGGTCACAGCCTGATCGAGATGCTCGCGGCGCTGGTGGTGCTGGGAGCGCTGTTCACTCTCGGAGTGCCGTGGGTGCGGGCCTACTACGCGGAGGCCACGCTGCTCGGCGCCGGCCGCGTGTTCCAGGGCGAGTTCCGCAAGGCGCGGTCGATCGCGGTGCGCTCTTCCGCTTTCACGGCGATCCGCTTCGAAGCGGCGCCCGACGGCACGTGGTTCTACAGCACCTACGCGGACGGCAACCGCAACGGCGTGCTCGCCGCGGACATCCGCCGCGGCGTGGACCGCCGCATCGCCGGGCCGCGCCGGCTCGACGCGGGCGCGGCCGGCGTCCACGTCGGCATCAACCCCGGCGTGCCGGCGGTGCCTCCCGACACGGGCATGCTCGACCCCTCGCGGCCGATCCAGTTCGGCAGCGCCTCCATGCTCTCCTTCTC
>DATBIZ010000031.1:0-12464 GCA_036556645.1 Vicinamibacteria bacterium
CGCCGAGCGCTCCACCGAGGCCGCGCGCTGCGCTCTCCAGGTCTTCCGTCCGGAGGCCGGCCGTGAGCTGCATCCAGAGGGAGAGGGGCGTGGCCATGGCGCTCGCGGTCAGCGCGGCAGCGGCAGGCTCGCCGCGCCGCCTCCGTGGGTCGAGTAGACCTTGAAGTTTACCTTGTGGGCGAGGCCGGTCGCGTCGGTGACGGCGGCGCGGGCCGCGGTATCGAGATGCGTGAGGCCCAACGCCTCGAGGTCGATCGGCCGCAACGGCTCCGTGCGGGCCACGCCTCCTCCCGACAGCGGAACGCCGAGGCGCTCCGCGTCGCGGTAGAGCGCGTCGGATACGATGGCCACGTCGTAGTCGCTCAGTCGCCCGACGTCGAAGGGCGCGCCGGTGGGCCCGAAATCCACCGCCCGCTCGAAACGGCGCCCCGTGACCGCGCTGCCTTCGAGGACCAGGCGGGCGTTCGGATCGGGCAGCTGCGCGTACAGCCTCCGCGAGAAATCGTCGAACCCCGCTCGATCGTAGAAGCCCATCGGGAAGTCGACCGCCGGGTCGATGACGGTGCGGGGGGGCGCGCCAGGATCCAGCGCCCGCGCCCCGGGATGTATCTCCTGCTGCGCCTGCACGAGCGCTCGGGCGCGGGCCTCTCTTTCGACCTCGTCGCGGAGCTGGTCGCGGACGCCCCCGCCGCGGAAGGTCTGGCGTCGTGACTCCCAGAGCTGCCGGTAGTGATCGGGAAAGAGCTCGTCCGCGCGCGCGGCCACTCTCGGGTCGGACGCGAGGCCTGCGAAGCTGACCCGGGGCGGACGGATCGCGGCGAGCAGGCCGCCGCGGGGCGCGAGCTGATCCACCTCGGAGAGCACGCCCAGGAGGTTGCGCAGCGTGTTCGTGTCCTCGCGCGCGAGGCCACGGGCGATGTTCGCCTCCATCCGCTGGACCTGCCCGCGCATCGCCCGCAGCCGGGCCACGATGTCCGGAGAGGCGGTGCGGGCGGCGTCCGCGATCGCCTCGTCCACGATGTCGATCACCTTGGTGCACCAGCTGCACAGCACGAGCACGGCGCCGCGCTCCGTCTGGACGAGTCGCAGCGTGTGGCTGCCCGATTGGAGCTGGACCGGAACCTCGAGCAGGACCCCGGCCGGCCGGATCGAGCCCAGCTCTCGCCACAGGGCGCTCGCCTGCGATGGCTCGAGATGGCGCTCCAGCTCGGCGAAGAGCCGGCGGGCTTCCTCGTACTCTCCGCTCCGCGCCGCTCTGCGCGCCGCGGCCAGCGTCTCCGAGGCGCCCGCTCGCGCCAGCGTCTGCTCGGTGGCGGCGCCGGCGATGCCCGCGAAGGCCGCCCGTGCGCCTTCGGCCAGGACCGGAACCACGGCCCCCACCACGGCGCCCGTCACCAGCCCGGTGGCGCCGCCGAGTAGCGCCGCCTCGCCGACGCGCACGATGCCTCTCCAGGCGCCGTGCCGCCAGGTTCGGGCATCGGTGATGGCGCCGGCCGCTTCGCTGACCGCACCCGAGAACGCTCCGTCGATGGCCGCCTCGACCGAGCTCGCCAGCACGCGGCGGCCCAGCGACTGGGCGGCCTCTTCCGCAACTTCGCCGCCCACCCGCGCCGCACCGCGCGCCAGCGCACCGCCGCTGAGCCCGAGGAGCTGGGCTCCCTTGGCACCGAGCGAGGCGCCGACCACGACCAGGGCGGCGTCCACGGCCCCGCGCACCGCGTCACGTCCTCCCGCGGCGCTGACCGCCTCGTAGTACTCGCCGCCGAACAGCTCGCGGGCCGCCACGCGCGACCCCGCCCCGAAGGCGGCCGCGGCGGCCACCACGCCCGGGGTGGCCGTGCCGCCACTGGCGACGATCACGAGGATGCCCGCGACCGTGGCGGCGACCATCCCCGCGACTTCGCCCGCGGCGTCGCTCGCTTCGGAGAACTCGTGTGCACGCGCCGCGAAACGGTCGTGCAGGGCGGCCAGGGCCGCGAAGTCCGTCTCGGACAATTCGCGGGGGCCACGCAGGCGCTCCCACAGCGCGGCGAAGCTGCGGTGCGCCGCGACCATCGTCTCGTCCGTTTCCGTGAACCGCTGGGCGACGCCGCGCTCCAGGCCGAGCCGCTCCTCTTGCCGGTGATACATCACCGCCGCGGCTCGATACCGTCCCTCGGCCGTGGCCAGCTCCCCTTGCGTGGGCTCGGAGCCGAGCACCGCGTCGAGCACGTCCTGGACGCCACGGCGGTCGACGCCCAGGCCCTGCTGCGACCCGCGGATCTGTTCCTCGAGCTCCCGGAAGGCGCGCAAGGCGGCGTCGTCCTGCGGGTCCCTCGACTCGGTGCCCTGGCGCGAGAGCACGTAGCCCAGGCGCAGCCGTCCGCGCTCGCCCTCGTCGAGCTGGCTGAGGGCCGTGCGCAAGTGCTCCACGTCGCTGCTGTAGGCGAGCACGGCCGCCACCGGCAGATGCCCCGTGCGGAGGATCTCGAGCATGATCCGCCGGGGCTCGCCGTGCACCCGCGCATAGGACCCGAACGGATCGCTCGCCGTCGCTTCGAAGCTCTCCCGCCACGCCGCGTTGCGCGCGAAGGCCAGGGTCAGGCGAAAGACCGTGCCCCAATCGCCCCGGTTGAGCGCGTCGCCGAACTCGGCCAGCCGCTCGGTGAACTCGGTGGCCTGCGCAGCCTCCTGGATGCGGCGGACGTAGATGCTGCCCGTCGGGCCCTGCCGGTCCAGGCGGGCGATCACCGCCGCCACCTGCGGATCGTCCAGCACTCTCTGGCGCAGCGCGTTGTCGGCCAGCCTCTGCTGTCGCTGGCGTTCGGGAAGGGGAAGCGTCTCCGCGCCCGGCACGGAAGGAGCGTGGATGGCGAACACGGCGCGCTCGATCGCCTCGGCGTCCACGCCGAGAGCGCCATCCGCGAGGAGGATGCGCTGCTTCGCGGCCTCGAAGGGGTCGGCTCCGAGCTGGAGCGCCAGCGCGCCGAACTCGTCGGGGCCGGACGCGGCGGCCAGGCGGCCCATGAAGCTGGTCTCGTCCAGCGGCCCGGCGCTGCGGTCGAACTGGAGGAGCGACTCCAGGTCGCCCAGCTCCCGCAGCCGCGCCTCGACGGTCTCGCGGTCCGCGGATGACGCGGGCACCGCCGCCAGCTGCGCGCGGAGCTGGCGCTGTTCGGCCAGCAGTTGGCGCGCGCGCTGCACCACCGTCCGGATGCCCTCCGGATCGTCGAGGCGACCCTCCGTCGCCAGACGAAGCCGGGCGACGAGCGTCTGCGCCTCGGTCCCCACCACCATGACGTGCACGAGCGCGAACTGGCTGCCCGAGAGGAGCCGGCGCAGCGCGAGGAGGCGAGTCGTGTTCCAGAGCCGGCGCCGGTCGGCCGGTGTGAGCTCCATGAACGCGTTGAAGACGGGGTCCTCTTCGTCGGTCACGAAGCCCTGGGCACGGTCGATCAGGTGCGCGGTGGCCTCGTAGCGGTCGGCGGGATCGATGAGCAGGCGAGCCTCGTACTCCTCGGCCGCGCTCAAGCGGCGGTAGACGGCGCGGAGCCGGTCGGGCTCTCGGGCGGCCGCCGCGCGCTCGGCGGCGCTGGCGGAACGGATCAGGTCGATCTGGGCCTGTTCGAGCTCCCGGTACCCCTCGTCGTAGATCTCCAGCCGATCCAGAAGGGACAGGGCCGGCAGGAGCAGACGCACGCCTTCTTCACCCAGGCCGGCGGGGCCGCGGCCCGGCTCCCGGAGCCGGGTCGCCACCGCCTCGCCCGCGCCGAGCCCCGGCGTGACCAGGGCCAGGACAGTGGCAGCGTCGCGCGCCGCTTCCGCGAACGAGGCGCGCTGGACGGGTGCGAGCAGCCACCGTTCCAGGCGCACCCGGTTCTCCCGCAGCACGGTCTCGCGGATCACCTGGAGGTCGACGATGGAACGGTTGCGCAGCCCCTCGACCGCGGCCGCGAGGTCGTGGTTGCGCACGGCTTCCGAAACGGCATGCCCCGCGGGCAGGGACACGTCGGTGGCGCCCGGCGCCGGAGAGGGGCTCGCCGCCTGCCGCTGCAGGACGGACGCGTTCGCGTGCCGCGCATGGAACAGCTCGTGGGCGAGCAGGCGCTGGCCCTCGCGCGTCGATGGCGCGAACCGTCCCGCATCGAAGTAGACGTCGGCGCCCCGCGTGAACGCCAGGGCGTCGATCGCCCGCGCGGCGTCGGCGGCCGCCGCGTTGTCGTGCACGCGCACGTGCGCGAGCCCGGCGCCGAAGAAACGCTCGAAGGGCCCTCGGGTTCCCGGCGGCAGCGGCCGGCCGGCGCTGCCGGCCAGCCCAGCCACGGCGCGGTGGACGGAGGAGCGGGGGCGGTCCGGGCCCGCGGCCTTCCGCCGCAAGGCCTCGTCCTCGGCCGGGGGGCAGCTCACGCATGGCCGCGCGATCGGCTCACCGCCCACGAAGGCCTCGGCGGCGCGGTCCGCTTCGTGCTCGTCCGGATCGGCCGGCTGGCTCAGCGTCAGCTTGGCCCGGATGCCCAGCGTGCGGAGCAGGCGCTGGTTGTCCAGCGCGGGGAGGGTGTGCTCCGCGGCCTCGTGCTCGATGCCGGCGGCCGCGCGCCCGCGAGCGGGCCTGGGCTTCTCCGGCTCGGGCCGCCGACCGGTGGCGGCGGGCGCGGAGGGCCGCTCAGGCAGCCGGTGTGGCGTCGTCACCGATCGTCTCCGGTCCGAGGAGCTTGGCGTATTCGCGGAACTCCGCCGCCGTGGGCAGGCATCCACGTTTTCCGTACTGCCGCGCGACCGCCATCAGGAGGTGGCGCATCCCGATCGCCTGGTCCTCCTGGGCGGCTCGGTACGCCGCGTCGAGGGCGATGTTGCGGATGTCGCCACCCGACAGCACGAATTGCCGCGCGAGGAAGGCGAAGTCGATGTCGGCGGCCTGCGGGGCCTGCGCCGGGAGCATCGTGCGCCACAGCCGCTCGCGGCTCGGCAGGTCGGGCAAGGGGAAGTCCACCACGAAGTGCATCCGGCGCGAGAACGCTTCGTCCAGGTTGTTGGCGAGGTTCGTGGCCAGGATCACCACGCCGTCGTGGTCCTCCATCTTCTGGAGGAGGTAGGCGATCTCGACGTTGGCATAGCGGTCGTGCGCGTCCTTCACCTCGGAGCGCTTGCCGAAGAGCGCGTCGGCCTCGTCCACGAACAGGATCGCGTTGGCGCGGCGCGCCGCTTCGAATGCGCGGTCGAGGTTCTTCTCGGTCTCGCCGATGTACTTCGACACCACGGTGGACACCTCGACGCGGTGGAGCGGGAGGCCCAGGCTCCTGGCCAGGATGGCTGCGGCCATGCTCTTGCCCGTGCCCGAAGCGCCCGCGAGGAGGATCTTCGCGCCCCGCGTCCCGCTCAGCCGGCCGAACCCCCACTGGTCGAGCACGCGCGGGCGCAGCTCGATCGCGCGCAGCACCTCCAGCAGGCGCGCCCGTACCCCGGCGGAAAGCACCAGGTCGTCCCAGACGAAGGCGGTGTCGATCGTGCGGATCACGCCCGCGGCTCCCTCGACCGAGATCGCGCGCGCCGCCGCGAACAGGTTGGCGGTCGTGTCCCAGGGCGTGTCCTGCAGCGCGGCGGTGTCCTGGGCGCGTCGTACGGCGCCCAGGATGGCGTACGGCCCGAGCGCGAAGCGGTCCGCCAGCGGCTCGACCGTGACCTCGCGGCCGGCGTCGCCGAGCGCGGTCCGCCACACGGCGGCCCGGTCGCCCACCGGAAGCTCGGGCAAGCGCAGCTCGACCGGCTGCGGCGTCACGGGGTCGTCCGGAAGGAGCTCGCGCCAGCGCAGGTGGGCGCTGGCGGTGAGGAACAGGAGGGGCACGGACGCGGCCAGCCGCCGCAGCGGGACCGCCGCGGCTTCGATCGCCCTGCCTTCCGGATCGACGAGCGCGTCGAGCGGCCCCGCGAGCACGCCGAAGGAGAAGAGCGCGCACAGGCGCTGGACCGAGGTGACGATCTCCTCCGGCGCGGGCGCGCCGCGCAGCGCGGCGAGGTCCAGCGCGAGGACGGGCTGGGCGGCGAGCGCGAACACCTGCTGGGCCGCGAGCGACGCCTCGGCGGCGGTGGACGCCATGCAGACGACCGGCGGCACGGGCGGCCCCGTCCCGATGCGGCGCCCCGCCGCCTCCAGCAGCGCTCTCGCGCCCGGGGGAATGAAGCGGGCGGTGGGACCCGTATCGAGCAGGCGGGCGAGCCCGAGGAGGCGCTCGTCGTGGTACGCGAGGCCGACCAGCCAGTCGGCGATGGACCGGGCCACGCGGAAGCCGCGTTGCGCGTACGGCAGGTCGCGTGCGGGCAGCAGCTCGAGCAGGCCGAGGCGCACGAGGCGGGATTCCGGCGTCATCCGCCCGCGCAACGCGATCCGCTCGCTCGGCCCTTCGGCGAACAGCCGGCCCGCCAGCTCCGCGGTGGGCCAGCGCCGCGTGACGTCGTTGTTCAGGTAGGCGAACAGGCTCTCGTACCGGGGGTCGATCTCCGGCGCGAGCGCCGCGAGGAGGAGGTCGCGTTCGGCCCGGTCCAGGCAGAGTCGGGCCGCGAGCGCCGACCACGGGTCGCCGCCGGAGGCGTCTGCAGCCTCGAGCCGTTCGAGCGCCGTGCGCGCGGCTTCGGTGAGGCGGTCGGTCCCGGAGCCGTCCGCGCCTTCCGCGGGCGTCCGGAGCTGCGCCTCGACGTGCGCGTCGCTCACGTAGAGGCCGTGCAGCTCGTCCTGCGAGAGGTCGTAACGGGCGCGGACGCGCAGGACCTCGCGCTCGACCAGCAGGTCCAGGCGGGCCAGCTCGGGCCGGAGCGCGGCGAGCGCGGCGGCGCAGCCGCCCTGGACCACGGTGTCGCCCGGGGCCGCGCTCATGCGTGCGCCGCGTTGCGGACCTCGACGCGCGGACCGCCGGGCAAGAGGCAAGAGCCACGCTTGTACCCGGCGAGGACGAGGAGGACGTCGAGCGGCGCGGTGCCGAGCGCGACGTGGACCACCCCGGCGTCGACCGCCACCTCCGCGGGCAGGCTCAGCACGTTCCGGCGGAGGTAGCGCGGAGTGGAGTGCGTGAGCCCGGGGAGGCGCGAGCGCAGGGCCGCGAGCAGGCCACGCGCGCCGCCTTCGATGCTGAAGGCGGTCGCCGCGCTGCGCCGCCGCTGCAGGACGCGCCGCGCGTCGGTGAGCCCGACCGCGGCCAGCAGCGCGCGGTCCGTCATGACCGCGCGGGCCTCGGCCGGAGACAGCGCTCGGGCGATGACGGCCAGCGCCAGGGCCCGGACGAGCTCTTCGGGGGCGCGCACGTGCTGGCGGACGAGCGCCTCGCGCTGACGATCGGGCCAGGCCAGCCGGCACATCAGGTTCAACAGGACCACGGCCCCGCCAAACCGCGTCCGGATCGGCGCGGCCTCGCCCGCCGGCGCCGGCGCTTGGCCAGGTCCGGCGGCGGCGTCGGAAGCCCGGTCGCGGACCGTGTCGCGGATGTCGGCGGCGATCGCCGCAAGGTCTCCGTCGTGCTCGGCTCGGCCATCCAGCCAGCGCGTGGAGACCCCGGCGCGCGCGGCCAAGGCTCGCAGGAAGGCGAGCGGAGCGGTGAGGTGCGCGACGGCGGGCGCGAGCGCCCGCGAGACGCGCCGCAGACGCCACAGCTCCGCCATCGTGGCGAGTGTGTCTCCCCCGGCCGAGGCGGGCGCGCGCCGCTCGGAGGCGATGAGGGCGCCGAGCCACGGACGGGCATCGGCATCGGGCTCCGGCTCGAGTGCCGCCGACCACCGCCACGCCTCCGCGAGCGGCGGCTCGTTCAGGGCGGGCCGCCGGGCGATCCAGCGCAGGAGGATCGCCGCATCGCCGGCCGCGAGGCTGCTCACGAGCCTCTGGGCGGCGTCGGCGGTCATCCTGGCCAGAGCCGCCATCCCCACCTCACCTTCGTTGACGACGAGCGTGCGCACGATGGCCGACGCGCCCAGCGGCCTGAGGCCGTCGAACTCCGCCGCGAACCACCACCGCGACCACGCCGATCCGTCCACCGCCGAGAGCAGGAAAGCAGCCAGGAACTCGGGCCGGTCACGGAAGAACACCGTCGCGGGATCCTCGCGGCGCGCGGCGAGGGCGAGAGCCAGCCGCTCCGCAAGGTGGTCGGCGATGACGTCGTCGGACCACGCGCTGCTCGCCATCAAGTCCACCTCCAGGCGGTCGATGAACACCAGCCGCTCGCCGCCCGCCTCCGCGTCGATCCAGCGCGCCAGGCGGCCGGCCAGGTCGCGCGCCACGCGATCGCGCACCCGGCCGGTGAGCGCCTGCGCGCGCTCGGGCGCCGCGGCGAGGTCCAGCGCGACGGCGAGGCGATCGATGACGAGCGTCTCGGGCATCAGGTGGTTAGCCCTTCTTTGTCGGCTCCGCCCTGGCGGTCGAGAGCGCCTTGACCTGCTCGCGCAGGTTGTCGACCTCCGCCTTCAGCTCCTTGATGGACTCGATGAGCAGTGGGAAGAGGGCGGTCATGGAAATGCCGGTTTCGTCGTCGTCGACCTTCCTGACGATTTCCGGGAAGACCTCCCCGACTTCCTGCGCGATCAGACCCAGGCGGCGTGCCCGCGAACGAGCGGTCGGTCCGGCGGCCGGGCGGCCCGGCGCTCGTGTCGTGGCGGCGGGCGAGCGCCACTCGAAGGAAACGCCGCGGAGCCGGCACACACGGTCCAGGACTCCCGTGACCGGCTGGATGTCGGTCTTGCGCCGCACGTCGGAGACGAACGTCTCGTCCTCCCAGAACAGCTCGCGGCAGCGGACATCCCGCGTCCGGAGGTCCATCCAACTGCCGTAGGCGGTGTTCCAGAAGTGCACGCGTTCAATCGCCACGTTGGAGCTGCCGATCTGCACGTCGCCGCCGGCCGAGGCGTCGCCGCCGATGTAGGCCTGCTCGCCGCCGGCCCCGTCCACGAGCAGGAACGCTCCGGCCACGTGCAGCTTCTGCTGGGGAGCAGTGGTGCCGATCCCGACGTTGCCGCTGACTACGGCATCTCCGACGACGTGAAGCTTCGCCTGCGGCCCGGCCGTGCCGATGCCCACGAGCCCGTCCGCGGCTCCGGGGTTCATCACGATGTGGTTGCTGGCGGGGCCGCCGGTGACCGTGCTGCGCAGGTAGAGGTGGCTGGTGCTGGTCTGCAGGTCCACGTGGCTGCCGTCGGCGCGGAGGTCCACCACGCGCAGCGAATCGTCGCTCTCCAGCCGTATCCGCGTGCCGCGGACGTGCACCTGCGTGTCGGCGGCGGGCGCGGCGACGGTCACGCCCAGCTTCCCCTTCAGGTACGTGGTGTCCGCGTACCCGGCGAGCAGCGGCAGGTTCGCTCCCGCCGGGCCGCTGAAACGAAGCTCGGGAGTCGACGCCGCGCCGGCGCTGTTGGTCCCTTCCACGAGCACCTGGTGGCCGGCGTCGTGCCGCAGGACCATCCGGCCTCCGCCGTCCTCGTCGAGTCCGAGGTTGATGCTCCTGGCCTTCACGTCGAGGCCGTGGACCGGCGTCGCGGTGCCGATGCCCACGTTGCCGTCCCCGGTGCCCTTCTGGGCGTTGATGACCACGTGGTTGTGTCCGCCGGCGGCCGGCCCGCTCGCGTGGATGTAGAGCTTGTTCGTCTCGGAGTGCAGGTCCACCGCGGACGCGTCGACGCGCAGGTCCAGGCGCTTGGCCTGGTCGTTCGACTCGATCCGGATGCGGTCCCCGCGCACGTGCAGGGAGCGCTCCGGAGCGCCGACGTTGACCCCCACCACGCCGCCGACCAGCGGCGCCGGCCGGCCGCTGACCACCGCCAGGTTCGGAAGGACGTCCACGGTGGTCCCCGCGATCTTCTCCGGACCGACGAGCAGGCGGTTGTCTCTCTGGGCGTCACCTCCGATCGCGACGCGGAGCTCGCGCGCTCCGGCGGCGCCGCCCACCGGGTCGTCGCCGTGGCGAGCCAGGTACAGGGGCGTCCCCTGGTGCAGGCCGTCGGCGTCGCGGAACACGAGCTTGCCGCGGGCCAGCTTCGCGTCGCCCTCCACCCTCAGGTTGCCCTCGACCCACACGAGGTCGGTGAGCAGGGAAGCGGCGTTCTGGCTGCTCAGCAGGCGCCGGAAGCGGTGGGCGGCGTCCGGCTGGTCGCCGCGTCGTCGAAGGACGATCACCCCGGCGGCCGCCTGCACCTCCTCCGCGACCACGCCCACGTAGCGGCGGAAGCCCCGGATGCGATCGGGCACGTTGTCCGAAGTGACGTGCAGGCGGTCGAGGAAATACCCCGGCACGCCGTCCCCGGCCACCCAGCGTACGTAGCCGACCGGGAGGAGCCACCGCGGAGGGCGCGCCGTCGGAAACGTCTGGTGGGGAACGGACGCATCCCAGAGAAGGGGCGCGGCGGGGTCGAATTCCCTCACCGCCCTGGTGGCCTCGACGCTCACCGGCCCGATCGTGACGCCGGCTCTCTGCTGCGGTCCGGCCGGGAACTCCCCCGCGACCAGCTCGAACCCCTCGCGCACGCGGGCGTTCTGGCCGTCGGCGGCGCAGGTCTCGAACCCCGGCGCCGGACGCTGCGCCTGGGTCTCGCGGTAGTTCAGCCAGACCTTGACCAGCCGGCCCGGGGGACCCCCCGGCAGGGCCGGATCGTCGATGGCCGCGTTGTACGCGATGCCCTCGAAGAGCGCCTCGGGCAGGCGCTCCGGCTGCGTCACCACGATCGGACGGCCGAAGCCGTCCCAGGCGAAGCCGGGCTGCAGGAGCACTTCCTTGCGGTTGGGCGCGCCGGGCGCGTTCTTCTCGAGGAGATGGAGCCCGAGCGCGATGCCCCACGTGTGGCCGGCGAGGGCATGCCGTGCGTCGCCCGCGCGGAAATACTCGACGATCGCGGCCAGGTCGTCGGCCGCCAGGAACTGGCCTTCGTAGAAGCGCGGACGGCGGTCCTGCGTCGCCATGTCGCCTCCTATGCCTTCCGCAGCCGCTCGATGACCTCGCCCTGCTCGGCCACGGCCTGCTTGAGCCGGTCGATCTCGTCGCGCAGCGCCGGCAGGCCGAGGTTGACGGCCAGGCCGGCGGTGTCGACGCCCGCGGCCGCCGCCGGCCGGGCGAGCGCGGCCAGCGCCGACCCGTCGATGAGCCGCGCGGCCAGCGCGGACCATCCCGGCGTCTGGGCGTCGCCGCCGGCGCGGGCGTGCTCGAACTCCTCCATCAGGTGATCGAGCAGGCTGTCCGCGTTCATCGCGCGCCGGACCGGCTCCGCCAGCCGGGCCGCGGCCCGGCCGGCCGCCCTCGACTTCGCCACCTTGGTGGGCTTCCGGGACTGCATCATCTGGGCGATCGCTCCCCAGATCAGCACCAGGATCCAGTAGGAGTAGCGGTCGCGCCCCTGCTCGCAGCACAGCTGGCCGACCCAGCGGCGGATCTCGTCCCACGGGAGCCAGGAGAACCAGTACGACACGGTCGGCCAGGTGATCAGCAGCTTGCGCTCCCCCCAGTTGCAGACCTCCAGGACCCGGCACTCGCTCACGCGGACCGTGAACGTCGCCAGGGGAACGCAGTTGGTCTGCGCGGCGTCCGGGCACGGCGGCAACAGGGCGGAGCAGAGGCATTCCGCCAGCAGCTCGAGCCAGGTCGAGTCGAGCACCACCAGTCGCTTGTCGAGCTCGCTCGCGTTGAACACCACCGCCCCGCCGGCGCGGCGGATCGAGCCCACGTAGTCGCTCGCCGCCTGATAGGCGTCCTTCACGCGCCACCCGAACGTGCAGCCGTGCGCCGCGAAGTTCGCGGTCAGGTCCTGGAGCGCCTCCGCGTAGCCGAGATAGCTCTGCAGGGCCGCCGCGCGATCGATCTTCCGCCCTTCGCGGATCGCCGCGCGCATCTCCATCGCCCGCGTGACGCAGCACATCACGCGCTCGAGGAGCGGGCCGAACGTCGAGCGGTTGGCGAGCAGCCACGGCCAGAAGAGGCCCGAGAGCTTCTTGGGATCGAGAGCGCCCTTGGGGTCGAAGTCCTTGGGTGCGCGCGGCGCCGGATAGGCGACCCACCGGTACGATTCGCAGACCTGCGTCGGCTCGCAGTTGGGCTGATAGGCGCGGCGCGTCGCCGTCTTCGCGCGCCCGGCGTGGCTGGTCGTCTTGACCGTGCCGCAGCCACAGCCTCCGCCGCCTTGGCTGCCGCAGCCTGCCGCCCTGCCGCCGCCGCACCCCGCAGAGGTTCCTCCGCAGCCGGATCCGCTCGACCCGCCGCAGCGGCATTCCGACTGGCAGCAGGTGTCGGCGGCCCCGAGGACGGGCGTGAGGCCGCGCGTGGGACGCTCGTCATAGCAGACGGCGAGCACCCACGTCTCGGTCTGCTCCGGTCCGGGCCGGGGCCGCGCGTTGTAGGGCGGGTCGCAGACCGGATCGGGAGCGTCCCGGCAGGCCTGGATCAGCGCGCAGACGTCCACGCGCTGGTCCTTGCACACGACGATGTCGTCGCCGCAGGGCGAGAGCGCATAGCCCGACCGGACGACCACGG
>DATBIZ010000032.1:0-2188 GCA_036556645.1 Vicinamibacteria bacterium
CGCCCCACCAGCACGCGGAGGAGGAATTCCTGTACGTCTCCGAGGGCTCGGGCCAGTGGCACCTCAACGGCAAGGACTTCGCGGCCGCCAAGGGTGACACGATCTACACGGCGCCGTGGGACATCCACGGGATCAAGAACACGGGCACCACGCCGCTGACGTTCGTGGTGGTGAAGTGGAACACGAAGGGCGTGGCCATCCAGAAGCAGCCGGCGACGGACTGAACGTCAGGCGCGCCGGAATGTCCGCCGAGCGCGGCAACGCCGCGACCCGCTCGCTGCTGCTCGCCGGGGTCATCGGCGCCTTCGGGTTCCTGGCCGTCGCGCTCGCGGCGGGAGCGGTTCGACCGGACTACAGCGCGCTACACGTGCCGGTGAGCCTGCTCAGCCGCGGCCCGGGAGGATGGGTCCAGGTCGCCAACTTCGTGGTCACCGGTGTGCTGATGGTGGCGTGCGCGGTGGGCCTTCGACGCGGCCTCCACGCGGGGCCCGGGGACAGGTGGGGGCCGTACCTGGTCGCAACCTATGGCGTGGGTCTGGCCGGGGCCGGCGTGTTCCCGGCCGACCCGAGCTTCGCGTATCCGCCAGGCGCGGCACTGGGCCCGGCGACCTCACCCAGCGTGCCGGGGATGATGCACGAAATCGCCTCCGTGCTGGTTTTCGGCGCGCTGAGCGCGGCGTGTTTCGTCTTCGCACGCCGCTTCGGTGCACGGCCCGGCGACCGCCGGTGGCGGACCTACTGCATCGCCACCGGACTGGCCGTGCCGGCCTTCCTGGCCGGCGCCTTCTTCGCGTGGACGCGCGGCACTCCCCTCAACTTCGGCGGCGTGCTCCAGCGGATGTCCATCGCCGCGGGCTGGGGGTGGATCGCCCTGCTGGCCCTCAGGATCAGGCGCGAAACGCCGGCGACGTCCCCGTGAGCACCGGCGCTCCCTCGCGCGACGACCGGTAGACCGCCTGCACCAGCTCCACGCTGCGGCGGCCGTCGCGGCCGTCGCAGACCGGCCTTCCGCCCGTCTCGACCGCGCGGCGGAAGTCCTCGATCAGCGCGCGGTGGCCGCTGACGTCGGTGACCAGGTGCGTGGAGCCGAGACGGTTCGAGTCGCCGGCCCCGGTGGAGACGCCCCCTTCCAGCGGGGTGCGCAGGTCGGCGGCGACGATGCGGTCGTTCTCGACGATCACCGTGCCTTCGCTGCCGGTCAGGTCGAGCCGGCGCGGATAGCCCGGATAGGCGGTGGTGGTGGCTTCGAGCGTGCCGACGGCGCCGGAGGCGAACTCGAGCACCGCCACCGCCGTGTCCTCGACCTCGATCTTGTGGAGCGTGGTGGCCGTGCGCGCCGAGACCCAACGCACGTCGCCGAGCAGCCACAGCATCAGGTCCACGGTGTGCACGCCCTGGTTCATCAGCGCGCCGCCGCCGTCGAGGGCCCAGGTGCCGCGCCAGCGCGACGACGCGTAGTACTCGGGCGGACGCCACCAGCGCACGCGGCCGCTGACCAGCAGCGGCCGGCCGAGCCCGCCGCCGTCGATGAGCGCCTTGAGCCGCCGCAGGTCGGGCTTGGTGCGGTCCTGGAACATCACCCCGAGCTTCACGCCGGCCTTGTCGGCCTCGGCCACCATGGCGTCCACGCGCTCGGTGGTCACGTCGAGCGGCTTCTCGCAGAGCACGTGCAGCCCCGCGCGCGCGGCGGCGATCGCCTCGTCCGCGTGCACGCCGGACGGGCTGCCGATCAGGACGGCCTCCATCGGCCGGTGGCGGAGGAACTCGTCGAGCGCGCCGTAGGCCGCGGCTCCGTGCTCCGCGGCCAGCGCGGCCGTCTTCTCGCGGTTGGTGCCGACGACCGCCACGACCTCCACGCCCGGCAGCTCGGTGGCGGCGCGGCCGTGCGTGCGGCTGATGGTGCCGGCGCCGATCAGCCCGACGTGGAACGTCACCGGGCGGCCGCGAACTCCTTGTAGCGCGCCTCGACCTGCTCGGGCGCCAGCGTGCCCGAGGCGATCAGGATCCGGTGGCGGAAGGTCGCGGAGGCGCGCGGCTCGAGCGCGAAGTCGAGGCGTTCCTTGCCGTCGCTGAGGGCGGCCTGGCCCAGCGGGTTCGCGGCGAACAGGCCGTACCCGCGGGCGTGCCAGTAGGTCGGGAAGCCCGGGTTGCCGGGGTGGTCCAGGATGCCCAGCGTGACCGGCTCGCC
>DATBIZ010000033.1:0-8462 GCA_036556645.1 Vicinamibacteria bacterium
GACGCCCGCGGCGTCGAGGCCGAGCCCCTCGACGTTGGGCCGGCGGCCGGCCGCGACCAGCACCGCCTCCGCCTCGATCGCCTCGCCGGTCTCGAGCTCCAGCCGCGTGAGGGCACCCTGGCGGGCGGCGCGGCGCACGCGCGCGCCGGTCACCACGCGCACGCCCTCGGACTCGAGCTGCGCGCGGACGAGCGCCGCCGCGTCTTCGTCCTCCTTGTCGAGCAGGCGGGGCAGCGCCTCGAGCAGGGTGACCTGCACGCCGAGGCGGCCGAAGGCCTGCCCCAGCTCGCAGCCGATGGGGCCGCCGCCGATCACGGCCAGGCGCGCGGGCCGCGCGCGCAGCTCGTCGAAGATCGTCTCGTTGGTGAAGGGCCGCGCCCCGGGCAGGCCCTCGATCGGGGGGAGCGCGGCGCGGCTGCCGGTCGCGATCACGAAGTGCCGCGCGCGCAGCCGCTGCGCCCCGACCTCCACCTCGTGCGGCGAGAGGAAGCGCGCCGCGCCGCGGAACACGTCCACGCCCAGCGACTCGAAGCGCTCCTGCGAGTCGTGCGGGGCGAGGCGCGCGCGCCGCTCGCGCACGCGCTCCATCACGTCCTCGAAGCGAAAGCGGGGCTCCTGGGGCTGGAGGCCGAGGCGGCCCGCGTCGCGGATCAGCGCGGCCGCGCGCGCGGAGGCGATCAGCGCCTTGCTCGGCACGCAGCCGGTGTTCAGGCAGTCGCCGCCCATGCGGTGCCGCTCGACCAGCGCGACGCGCCCGCCCAGGCCGGCGGTGCCCGCCGCGGTCACCAGCCCGGCGGTCCCCGCGCCGATCACCACCGCGTTGTAGACGCCCTCGCCCCTGGCCGGCATGGCGGCACGATACCATCCGCCAGCGGCGCCTCCGATATACTCGTCGGTTCATGTCGGCCGAGCGCCCGCCGCTGTTCACCCCCTACTTCTTCCTGATGTGCGGTTTCAGCTTCACCGTGTTCTTCTCGGTGTTCTTCCTGCTGCCCACGGTGCCGTTCCACATCATGGCGCTCGGCGGCAGCAAGGCCGCGGCCGGGCTCTTCCTGGGCTTCCTCACCTACGCCTCCGCGTTCTCGGCGCCGCTGACGGGGGCGCTGGCGGACCGCGTGGGCAAGCGGCGGATGCTGATCGTGTGCAGCCTGGTGATCTTCGGGTTCTCGGTGCTGTACGCGATCTCGCGCGACTACCGCGTGCCCCTCGCCCTGGCCTTCCTGCACGGGTGGTTCTGGTCGGGCCTGCTCTCGGCCTCGGCCGCCTACGTGACCGACCTCGTCCCGGAATCCCGCCGGGCCGAGGGCTTCGGCTACTGGGGCCTGGCCTCGATCACCGCGATGGCGATCTCGCCCGCGGTCGGTTTCTGGATCTACGCGCACGGCTGGTTCTGGACCTGCGTGGCCACCGGCGCGCTGAACCTCCTGATGGGGGCGATCGCGTGGCGGCTCCGCGAGCAGCGCGAGCCGGCGGGGTGGGGGCACGGCGGGTTCTTCAGCCGCGGCCTGCTCGAGTGGAAGGTGCTCGTCTCCGCGATGACGCTGTTCCTCTACTCGTTCGGCTACGGCGGCATCACCAGCTTCGTGGCCGTGTACGCGGACCAGAACGGCGTGCGGCCCAAGGGCATCTACTTCACCGCGCTGGCCGCGATCATGCTCGCCACGCGGCCGCTCAGCACGCCGCTCGGCGACCGCATCGGCCACAAGAAGCTGCTGATGCCGTCGCTCGGCTTCATCGTGGTCGGCCTGGCCCTGCTCGCCACGCGCGGCACGTTGCCCTGGCTGGTGGCGTCGGCGGTCGTCTTCGGCCTCGGATACGGCACCGCCTACCCGATGTTCGTCGCCCACGTGATGAAACACGTGAGCCCCGCGCGCCGCGGCGCCGCGTTCGGCGCGATCCTGTTCGCGTTCGACACCGGCGTGGGCAGCGGCTCCATCTCGGCCGGCTGGCTGATCGAGCACCACGGCTTCCGCGCCGCCTTCGGCACCGCGGCCGTGCTGGCCGCGCTGGCCGCGCCGTATTTCCTCTTCACGGAGCGCCGGCTCTTCGGCTCGCCCTCCACGCCGCTGCCCGCGCCGGTCGAGGCCTCGTGAGCGTCGCCTACGCCGAGCAGCGTCCGGTCCGCGCGCTCGCGCCCTTCGTCGAGGCGCTCTGGTGGATGAGCGCCGCGGACAGCGGGGGAACGGCGGCGGCGGAGAAGGTCCTGCCCGATGGCTGCCTCGAGCTGGTGCTGCACCTGGCCGACCCGTTCGCCGCCGGCGACGAGGACGGCCGGCTGGCCGTCCAGCCCCGGGCGGTGCTCGTCGGCCAGCTCACGCGCCGGCTCCTGCTGCGTCCGGGCGCCCGCGTGGAGACCATGGGGATCCGCTTCCGGCCCGGAGGCGCCTGGCCCTTCGTCGGCGCTCGCGTGCACGAGCTGACCGGGCAGGCGGTCGCGGTCTCGGACGCGTGGGGACGCGCGGGAGACCGGCTGTGGGAGGCGGTGGCCGGCGCGGCGGGCCGCCCGGCGCAGGCACGCGCCGCGCAGTCGTGGCTGCTGCGGCGGCTGGCGGCGGCCCCCGCGCCGGACCGCCCGATCGAGGCGGCGGTCGGCGCGCTGCGCGCGGCCCGCGGCTCCCTGGCCGTCGCGCAGCTCGCCGCGATGACCGGCCTCGGCCCGCGGCAGCTCGAGCGGCGCTTCCGCGCGCGGGTGGGCCTGCCGCCCAAGGCGCTGGCGCGCGTGCTGCGCTTCCAGGCCGTGCTCGAGGCCGCGGGGCGCGGCGGCGGGGCCTGGGTGGCCCTCGCGCTCGACCACGGGTACTTCGACCAGCCGCACCTCCTCCGCGATTTCCGGCAGCTCGCGGGCGACAGCCCGGCCCGGCTCCTCGCCGGCCTGGGCGAGCTGGGGCGGCCGTTCGTCGCGCCGGAGCGCCTGGCCGCCCTGTTCGCGCCGCCCGCGGACGACTAGCATCGGAGCCGAAGTTGCCCTGGCGGCCCGAGACGGGTTCTTACAAGACGCGGGGCCGGCGGCGCGCGTAGGCTTCGCGCCGGAGGTGGACATGCACGCCCTGATCGCGCTGGCGCTGCTCGCCGCGGCCGCCCCCAACGACGTCGCGGCCGCCTCGATCGAGCGCCTGTCCTGGATGGCCGGCGGCTGGGCCAGCCGCGACGGCGAGGAGTGGACCGAGGAGCACTGGCTCGCCCCGCGCGGCGGCACCATGCTCGGCCTGCACCGCGACGTGCGCGGCAGGCGGACGACCGGCTTCGAGTTCCTGCGCATCGAGGCGCGGCCGGAGGGACTCGTCTACCTGGCCAGCCCCGGCGGCCGCCCCGCCACGACGTTCCGCGCGATCGAGGTCTCGCACGAGCGCGTCGTGTTCGAGAACAAGGAGCACGACTTCCCGCAGCGCATCCTCTACTGGCGCTCCCCCGGCGCGCTGCACGCCCGCATCGAAGGCGTCGAGAACGGGAAGCCGGCGAGCATGGAGTGGCGCTGGCGGGCGCTGGTCAGGTAGCGGCCTCCTCCGGGGACCAGAGCCAGGCCGCCCCGCGCACGCCGCTCGCGTCGCCGTGCCGCGGCGGGAGCAGGCGCGTGTCCACGCGGTCGGAGAACACGTAGCGCCCCCAGAGCCTCGGCACGGCCGCGTACAGTCGCGGCACGTTCGAGAGCCCGCCCCCGAGCACGATGGCCTCGGGGTCGAGCAGGTTGATCACCGAGGCCAGGCCGCGCGCGAGCCGGTCCTCGTAGCGCGCCAGCGTGGCCTCGGCGGCCTCGTCCCCGGCCTCCGCCCGGGACACGATCGCGGCCGGCTCGAGCGCCGCGCCGGTCGCGCGCGCGTGGTCGGCGGACAGGCCCGGACCCGAGAGGAACGTCTCCAGGCAGCCGGACAACCCGCAGTAGCACGCCGGGCCCGGCCGCTCCTCGTCGCCCATCCACGGCAGCGGGTTGTGCCCCCACTCGCCCCCGATCGCGTTCGGGCCGGTCCAGACCTGCCGGTCCAGGACGATGCCGCCGCCGGTGCCGGTGCCCACGATCACGCCGAACACCAGGCGGGCGCCCGCCGCCGCTCCGTCCACCGCCTCGGACAGCGCGAAGCAGTTCGCGTCGTTGGCGAACCGCAGCGGGCGCGGCACGCGGCGGCCGAGGTCTTCGGCCAGGGCGCGGCCGTTGAGCCAGACCGAGTTCGCGTTCTTCACGAGGCCGGTGGCGGGGGAGAGCGCGCCGGGCATCCCGACGCCCACGACCGCGCGGCGGCCGCCGGCCCGCTCGAGCTCGGCCACCATGCCGGCGATCGCATCGAGCGTGGCGTCGTAGTCGCCGCGCGGAGTGGGGGCGCGGCGCCGCGCGATCACCGCCCCGTCGCGCGCGAGGGCGATCGCTTCGATCTTGGTGCCGCCGAGGTCCACGCCGATGCGGAGCGTCATCTGCAGGGGAGCGCTCGCGCCGGCGCGCGGCGCCGGCCGCCGCTCGCTAGTCGCGCGGCGCGGCGGACACCACGCCCGCGATCACCAGGTCGAGCGGGATGCCGCGCGGCTCGCGGAACGTCTCCATGCCCGCGGCGAAGAGGGACTCCACGAACCGCCGCGCCACCGGCCCGACCGTCTCGAGCAGGTTGTGCGTGGCGTACCCCGAGCGGATCATCCAGTCCACCGCGTCGTCCCCGGTGCGGAACCACAGGCGGATGGTCTCGCTCCAGGCCGAGCGCGTGACCAGCCCGCCCGCGGCCAGCCGGTCGGCGACCTGACGCGCGGTGTCCGGCATCTGGACGAAATGGGGCTCGCCGAAGGTCTCGCGCAGGTGCCGGTAGATCTTCCACGTCTCGCCCAGCGAGCGGCGCGTGTGCTGGAAGAGCTTCCAGGCCGGCTCGGGCGACTTCCGGAACCGGTGGTACAGCTCCGCGAACTGGGGGATGCTGCCGCTGAGGCTGGTGAGCACGCCGACCCGGCCGCCCGGACGGAGGGTGCGGCCGATGCGCGGAAGCTCCTCTCGCCAGTCCACGTACGCGAGCACGAAGCGCATGGACACGACGTCGAGGCTGCCCGCGGGGCTGCGCGCGATGTAGTCCTCGGCGCGCGCGTGCACCAGCTCCAGGTCGAGTCCCTCCTCCTCGGCCCGCTGCCGCGCCGCGGCCAGCATCCCTTCCGAGTAGTCCACGCCCACCACGTGGCCCGGGGCCACCAGGCGCGCCATCTCGATCGTGTACAGACCGGTCCCGCAGGCGAGGTCGGCCACCCGCTCGCCGGGCCTCAGGTCCAGCTCGAGGGTCAGGCGCGCGTTGGGGCCGGCGACGTGGCGGCTCCAGAGCTGGTCGTAGTCGTCCGCGACCTTGTCGTAGGTGAGCTGGGCGTAGTCACCGGTGCCGAGTGCCAAGCTGCCTCCTTCCCCTCGCTCGACCCTATCGAATGACGGCGGGATCCAGGGTGGTGACTCGATTTTCGCACACGCGCACGGCGCGCGCCGGAGACGACTACTGGAGCTGCGCGATCCGCTCCAGCTTCTCACGCTGGCCGAGCCGGTAGAAGCGCCGCGACTCGCGGGCCAGCTCCGGCACCCCCGCCCGCCGCCGGAGGAAGCGCTGCTCGAGCCATCCGCAGTAGCGGTAGGCGAGCGCGCTGGCCGCACGATAACGTTCGGCCTGCTCCGGCGACAAGCCCGGGCCGAGGCGGTAGTGCTGGAAGAGCAGCGCGCGCAGCCGGGTGGACACCGCGCCGTCGTTCTGCTCCGAGAGCAGGAAGGCGGTGGTCAGGTACTTGTCCACCTCGCCCTGCAGCTCCAGCTCGAGCTGCGTGACCGAGCGCTCGGCGCGGGCGCAGAACTGCAGGTAGACGAAGTGGCTGACCTCCTCGGCCAGGGTGCAGAACGGCCCCAGGTTCGTGCCGTCGAGCTGGACGCGGGGATCGCGCTCGGCCAGGTGCGCCCTCACGTCGTCCTCCAGCACCACCGCCAGCGACACGTCGTCGCCCTCGTGGTGGACCAGGGTGCGGCTGCCCCCGCCCGGCAGCGCCGCCGCGTCTTCCTCCGCGACCAGGAAGTCGGTCACGGGGGCCTGCGCCTCGAGCGCGTAGAGCGTCTCGAGCCGGCGCTGCACCTGCAGCGACAGCTCCGCCGCGACCGGGCCGGTCACTGCGGCCGGCCTTCGCCTGGCGCGATCGGGGTGATGCCCTGCTCGTTCAAGAGGGCCGCCGCGCGGCGGCTTCCGGTGGCGAGCCAGCGCTCGTACAGCACGAGCACCGAGCGCGTGGCGGCCAGCCGGCTGTTCTCGGAGACCTCCGAGAGCAGGTCCGCGAACTGGCCGAACCGGACGGCCAGCTCCGAGAACACGGTGCGGTCGAAGGGGAACGGCGCCTCCTCCTGGCTCAGCCGGCCGTAGGCCTGGCCGCCCAGCGCGCGGTAGTAGCCGAGGTCGGCCAGCCGGCGATTGAGGCTGTCGGCGAAGAACCCGGAGACGAACAGCGCGGTGTCGCCCATCTCGCGCAGCAGCCGCGTCCGCTCGTGTCGCGACGCGTCCAGGGCGCGGACGTAGAGCAGGGCGAGCGGGGTCTCGTCGAAGCCCGGCTCGGGCGCGGGCAGCGCCTCGCCGTTGACGCAGCGCGTGAGCAGGTTGACCAGGTAGTACTCGGTGAACGCCGACGTGGAGACCTTCTGGTGCTCCATGGCCTGCACCAGCTGCTCCCGGAAGAACTGCATCGGCGACTCGTCGACCACCAGCGTTCGGCGCATCCGTTCTCCTCCCGGGCGACGGGCCCGGCCATCCGCCGACGTCGCGGACCTCTCGTGCAGGAAACGTGCAAGCAGACGGAGCCGCCGACTGCTTGCCGGAAACGCGTTCGACTCTCTGGGTTTGGGGGAAAGTAGCGCGGGGAGGTCGGGAAGGGCGCCCGCCTCAGGGTGTCACCTGCGGTGTCACACCGCCCACCAGTCGGTCATTGTACGAAAGTCACCTTGTTGATCTCGCGCAACGTCGTGATCCCCGCGAACACCTTCTCCAGGGCGGAGTCGCGCAGGAACGTCATGCCCTCCTCGCGCGCGGCCTGCTTGATCTCGGCGGCGGGGCGGCGCTCGAGGATCATCTGCCGGATGCGGTCGGACATGTCGAGCAGCTCGGCCACCGCGGTGCGGCCGTGGAAGCCGGTGCCGCCGCACTCGCCGCAGCCGCCGGGCTCGAAGAACGTCTGGTCCACGTAGAGATCGGGGTCGAGCCCCGACTCGCGCAGCAGCGCGTCCGTGACGTGGGCCGGCCGGCGGCAGCTCCGGCACAGCACGCGCACCAGCCGCTGCGCGAGGATGCAGTTGAGCGCGGAGACGAAGTTGTAGGGCTCCACGCCCATGTGCACGAAGCGGCCGATCACGTCGAACACGTTGTTGGCGTGCACGGTGGTGAAGACGAGGTGGCCGGTGAGGGCCGACTGCACCGCGATCTGCGCCGTCTCCGCGTCGCGCACCTCGCCCACCATGATCTTGTCGGGGTCGTGCCGCAGGATCGAGCGCAGGCCGCGCGCGAAGGTCAGGCCCTTCTTCTCGTTCACGGGCACCTGCGTGATCAGCGGGATCTGGTACTCGACCGGGTCCTCGATCGTGATGATCTTGTCCTCGGGCGAGGCGATCTCGTTGAGCGCGGCGTAGAGGGTGGTCGTCTTGCCGCTGCCCGTGGGCCCGGTCACGACCACCATCCCGTACGGCTCCGTCACGTACTTCCGGAACTTGCGCAGCTCGGCGTCGGCGAAGCCGAGCACGTCGAGGCGCAGCCGCTGGAACGCGGCGGAGAGCGATTCCTTGTCGAGGATGCGGATCACCGCGTCCTCGCCGTGGATGGACGGCATCACCGACACGCGGAAGTCGACGGTGCGGCCCTTCACCCGCAGGCGGAAGCGGCCGTCCTGCGGCACGCGCTTCTCGGCGATGTCCAGCTCCGACATCACCTTGATGCGGCTGACGATGGTCTCGTGGTGCCGCTTGTCGAGCGGCTCCAGCGCCGGGTAGAGCACGCCGTCCACGCGGTACTTGGCCAGCACCTCGCGGTCCTTGGTCTCGATGTGGATGTCCGACGCGCGGCGGTCGATCGCGCCCAGGATCAGCGAATCCACCAGCCGCACGATCGGGCTCTCGCCGGGCAGGTGCGCCAGGTCCACCGCCTCGCGCTCGTCGTCGGCCACGAGCTGCAGCCTCAGCGCCTCGCTGGCCTGCTCGAGCAGCACGTCGCCGCCGCGGTGCCGCTTCAGCGCCTCCTCCACCCGGCGCCGCGGCGCCACCACCGGCTCGATGGGCCGGGCGAGCAGGTACTCCAGCTCGTCCACCCGGCGGAGGTCGTCGAGGTCGCCGAAGGCCAGCACCAGCCGCTGGCCCTCGCGCGCGAGGGGGACGCAGGCGAAACGGACCAGCAGCTCGAGCGGAGCCTCCGACCAGAGGTCCGGGTCTTCCGGCAGCTCGTCCAGCGGCTCGAACGGCAGCCGCAGCGTCTCGGCCATGCGCCGGGCGGCGTCGT
>DATBIZ010000034.1:0-5802 GCA_036556645.1 Vicinamibacteria bacterium
GCGCGCAGGCGCGCGTAGGCCAGGGCCGTCTCCGCGGGCACCAGCGCCGGCCGGTCCCGCAGCATCCCCTGCAGGTCGCGCTCCGCGCGGGCCACGTCTCCGGCGCGGACGGAGAGCCAGGCGCGCTCGAGCCGCTCCACCTCCCTGGGGAGAAGCTCCCCCGGCGCGGCGGTGGGAAACGCGTACTCCTCGGTGTCGGGGGGCAGCGGCGCGCGGGGGGCGGGCCGGGCGCAGGCGGCCGCCAGCGCGGCCAGCGCGAAGAGCAGCGGGCGGGCGCGCATCATCCGATCAAGTGTTCCCGGTACCGCTCGATCAGCCGCTGGGGCAGCTCGGCCTGGATGTGCACCTCGTCGCCGTCCACCTCGTGCGAGACGACGCGCCCGGCCGTGTAGACGCGGGCGATGGCGCGGACGTCCCGGGCGGCGAAGCGCAGGCGCACGCTCCGCGGCGCCAGCTGCAGCCGCGCGGCGAGGGCGGCCTTCAGCTCCTCGACGCCGGCGCCGGTGCGGGCCGAGACCACCACCGAGCCGGGCCGCGCGGCCTGCAGGGCCGCCGTGCGCTCCCTGGGCACCTTGTCCGCCTTGTTGAGCGCGGTGATGCGGGGCGCGTCGCCCGCCCCGATCTCGCGCAGGACCGCCTCCACCGCCGCCTCACGCTCCTCGAGGTCCTCGGCCGAGGCGTCGATCACGTGGACGAGCAGGTCCGCCTCCCGGACCTCCTCCAGCGTCGCCCGGAAGGCGTCCACCAGGCCGTGCGGCAGCTTCTGGATGAAGCCGACGGTGTCCACGATCAGCACCTGCCGCGCGCCGCCCAGCGAGGCCTTGCGCGTGAGCGGGTCGAGGGTCATGAAGAGCTGGTCGGAGATCGCGGTCTCGGTGCGGGTGAGCGTGCTGAAGAGCGTGGACTTGCCCGCGTTGGTGTAGCCGACCAGCGCGACCACCGGCGCGTCCGCCCGCTGGCGGGCCTCGCGGCGGGTGTGCCGGTTGCGCCGCACGCGCTCGATCTCGCGCTTGACCGACTGGATCCGCTGGCGGATGCGGCGCCGGTCCGTCTCCAGCTTGGTCTCCCCGGGCCCGCGCGTGCCGATGCCGCCGCCCAGCCGCGAGAGCATCACGCCCTTGCCGGCCAGCCGCGGCAGCATGTAGTCGAGCTGGGCCAGCTCCACCTGCAGGCGGCCCTCGCGCGTGCGGGCGCGGCGGGCGAAGATGTCCAGGATCAGCTGCGTACGGTCGATCGTCTTGCGGCGGGCCAGGCCCTCGAGGTTGCGCTGCTGCGCGGGCGAGAGCTCGTCGTCGAAGAGCAGGACGTCCGCCCGCGACTGGTCGGCCAGCCGCGCCACCTCCTCGGCCTTGCCGCGGCCGATCAGCGTGGCCGGATCCTTGCGCTCGCGCTCCTGGATCACCGAGCCGACGACCGACGCGCCGGCGCTGCGCGCCAGCTCGCCCAGCTCTTCCATCGAGGCTTCGGTGCGGGTGCGGCCGTGTCGGCCGGAGGCGACGCCGATCAGCAGGGCGTTCTCGCCGGCGTCGGGTCTGTCGGTGCTCGGGTGCTTGATGTGGCCGCGTCTCCTGTCTATGCGTTCGATTGTAGCAACACCGCGAGCACGTCGGGCCAGGCGATCGCCCCGGCGCGGAGCAGGCGCGGCTCGTCCGCGGTCAGGTCCACCACGGTGGACGGGACCGGACGGCCGGGGCCCGCGTCGAGGGCGAGCGCCGCCGCGCCTCCGACCGCCTCCACCGCGTCGGCACAGGTCACGGGCGGGGGCGCGTCCGAGAGGTTGGCGGAGGTCGAGACCAGCGCTCCGCCGGCGGCGGCGCACAGCCGGCGCGCCAGCGGCAGCCCCGGCACCCGCACCGCGACCGTGCGGCCGCCCGCGGTCACCTGCGCGGGAACGTGGTCGGCCGAGGAGACGACCAGGGTGAGCGGCCCGGGCCAGAAGCGCTCGGCCAGCCGCTCCGCGGCCCGGGGCCACTCCGCGCACACCGCGCGCGCCTGGTCGCGGTCGGCGGCGACCAGCGGCAGCGGCTTGCGGTCGTCACGCCCCTTCGCCGCCCGCACGCGCGCCGCCGCGCGCCCGTCGGCGGCCAGCGCGCCCAGCGCGTAGAGGGTATCCGTCGGATAGATGACGAGCTCGCCCGCCTTCAGGAGGGCGGCGGCGCGCGCGATCAAGGCGGGATCGGGATCGTCCGGGTCGGCCGCGACCGGCGTCACGGCTCAGGCGCCGGCGGCCTCGGCCGGCGCCCAGGAGGTGTCGACGCCGTTCTTCCGGAACTGCGCCAGCAGGCCCGCCTTGTCCACCGCCTTCGCCCACGCCTCCTGCGGCTCCACGACCCTGCGCTTCACCAGGTCCAGGAGGCTCTCGGTCATCAGGACCATGCCGTGCTTCCGGCTCGTCTGCATCACGGACGGGATCTGGTAGATCTTCGCCTCGCGGATCAGGTTGGACACCGGCGGCGTCGTGATCAGCACCTCCATCACCGGCACGCGCCCGCCCCCGATCTTCTTGCAGAGCATCTGGCTGATCACGCCTTTCAGGCTCTCGGCGAGCATGACGCGCACCTGGCTCTGACGGTCGGCCGGGAACTGGTCGATGATCCGGTCCACCGTGGACGGCGCGGACGACGTGTGCAGGGTGCCGAAGACGAGGTGGCCGGTCTCCGCGGTCTCCATCGCGATCGCCACCGTCTCCAGGTCGCGCATCTCCCCCACCAGCACGATGTCCGGGTCCTCGCGCAGCGCCGCCCGGAGCGCGTCCTTGAAGGTCTCGGTGTGCTCGCCCACCTGCCGCTGGTTGATCAGGCAGCGCTTGTTCTCGTGCACGAACTCGATCGGGTCCTCGATGGTCACGATGTGGTCGGTGCGGTGCCGGTTGATGTAGTCGACCAGCGCGCAGAGCGTGGTGGACTTTCCGGAGCCGGTCGGGCCGGTGACCAGCACGAGGCCCTTGGACAAGTGGCAGAGCTGCAGGATCTCGCGCGAGAGCCCCATCTCCTCCGCGGTCAGGATCCTGGAGGGGATCACCCGGAAGACGCCGCCCATGCCCTTGCGGTCCAGGAAGAGGTTGCACCGGAAGCGCGCCAGTCCGGGGATCTCGTAGGCGAAGTCGGTGTCGTGGCGCCGCTCGAACTCCTGGCGGTGGCGCTCCGGCGCGATCGGCCAGAGCATCCGTGGCGTGTCCGCCGGGGTGAGCACCGGCCGGCCCGGCAGCGGCTTCATCTCTCCGTCGTGGCGCACCATCGGCGGGCTGCCCACGCAGAGGTGCAGGTCGGACGCCCCCATCTCGACCATGGCGGCGAAGAGCGCGTCGATCTCGGCGGCGCTGTCCTGAGCGCTCCGGGCGGGGAGCGCCGGCGGCGCCGGTGCCGCCACGGGCGGCACGGGCGCGACCGCGGCGGCCGCGCCGTTGACCAGGAACCCGGCGTGCAGCGCGCCGTTCCGCCTTTCGGCCCATGCGCGCAGCGGACCCACGCCGGCGACCTCCAGCGGCCACTCGACGCGGCCGCCGTCGAGCCCTCCGCGCGCCGTCGCCGGCAGCACCGGCGCCAGGAGCTGCTCGATCGCCGCCGGCGCCTGCTCGGGGCCTTGCACCTCCCGCTCGCCGGCGTCGGTCACGATCACCAGCCGGCGGCCCGGGATCAGCCGCAGCTCCCGGCCGCCGGCCTTCACCGTGGCCTGCAACAGGCGGTCGATGGACATCTCAGCGACCTCGCTTCTCCAGGACGCGGGTGATGTGGCGCTTGTGCACGAGATGGTGATTGCGGCCGGCGCGCAGCGCGAGGAAGCGCTCGGGCCGGTTCAGGGTGTCGAGCACGCGGCGCTGGCCCTCGGGCATGTCGATCCGCAGCTCGCCCTCCAGCCGCAGCGCGCCGCAGTCGATCTGCACTTCGCGCACGCCGTCTCCGGCCGGGACCGGCTCCTCCTCCTCGACCGCGGGCGTGACGAGCCCGATCACGACCACCTGGTCCTTGTTCAGGAGCAGGGGCTCGTCCTCGCGCTCGGGCAGGAACGGAAAGAACGCGGCGGGCTCGTTGATCCACTCCTCCGGCCGCATCGGGCCCGCGTGCCGGAAGGCCGCGGCCGGGAGGAAGACGCGCCCGGAGAGGACGCGCCCGTCCGCGAGCGTCACCTCCGCCGCCGTCGCGATCGTCGGGACGCGCAGCTCTTTCACCGCTCCCCCAGCCCGAGACGGCCGCGGATTATCCGCCGGGAGCGGCTCGGTCCGCAACGCGGCGCGCCGACCAGAGGACCTGGCGCGCGATCCCACGCAGCAGCGCGGCCTCGCGCACGGTGATCCCGCGGCGCGTCAGCAGGTGCCGCAGCTCCGAGAGGATCGCGTCCGGGTTCGCCGGGTTCAGGTACCCGATCGCGAGGAGGGCCTCGCGGAGCTGGTCGAGCGCCTGCTCCACCTCGCCGGCCGGAGCCGGGGCCGGCTCAGCGGGGGACGCCGGCGCGCCGGCGGTCGCCGCCAGGCGCAGCTCGTAGGCCACGAGCAGCACCGCCTGCGCCAGGTTCAGGGAATGGTGCGCGGGGTCCGTCGGTATGTGTACACGCACGTGGCACAGCGCCAGCTCGTCGTTGCGCAACCCCTCGGCCTCCGGCCCGAACACGAGGGCCAGCCGCCCCTCGCCGGCGCGCGCCGGCGCGCTCGCCGCCAGCTCCCGCGGCGTGGAGGCGCCCGGCGCCGGCCGCCCGGACGTGCCGGCCACGAGCGTGCAGTCCGCGACCGCGTCGCGGAGCGCGCCAAAGTACCGGATGCCGTCGAGCACGTCCCAGGCCCCGTAGCCGAGGGCGCGGGCGGCGGGTTCCCCGAGGCCGGGGTCGCGGCCCACGATCGCGAGCGACCCTAAGCCCATGTTCTTCAAGGCCCGGCCGGCCGCGGCGACGTTGGCGGCTCGCGTGGGCCGCACGAGCACGACGTCCACGCGATCGAGCCGGATCATCACTCCCCGATGTGGCCCGCTTCGCCGGCCAAACTCCGCGAGTCTATAATGCGCGCCGTGGCAGCGCCGCGCGGCCGGTACGGCCGTTGAGGGTGTTCCGGCCGGTCCCCAGGCGCCTCACGCGGGGACTCTCCTGTTTGGTGGTCCTGGCCTGGCTCGCGCAGATGGGGCTGCTCGTGCGCCGCGCCTACCTGCAGGACTCCGCGCCGAACCTGGCCGCCGACCTCTCCCGCTACGGCTCCGCCGCGGCGTGGAAGGGGATCTACTACCGCGGCGAGAAGATCGGCTTCAGCGTCGGGCAGGTCGTGCCCGCGGACGACGGCTTCGAGCTGCAGGAGGACGGCCGGCTGCAGATGACGCTGCTCGGCGCCTCCACTGCGGCCCGCCTGCGCACGGTCGCGCGCGTGGACCGCGCGTTCGCGCTGCGCTCGTTCTCGTTCACGCTCGATCCGGGCACCGGGGCCATCTCCGTCGCCGGCCGCGTGGACGGCAGCCGCCTGGAGCTGACGACCACCACCTCGGCCGGCACGCGCAACGAGGTGAAGCACCTGCCCGAGCCGCCGGCGCTCTCCTTGAACCTGTCGCGGCGGCTGGCCGCGGGCGGGCTGACCCCCGGCGCCCGCCACGAGTTCGCGATGTTCGACCCGGCCACCCTGACCAACGCGCCGCTGGTGGTGGAGGTGCTCGGCCGCGACGTGGTGCGGGCCGCGGGAAGGCCGATCCCCACCTTCAAGCTGCGCATGACCTTCGGCACGCTGGTGTCCACGTCGTGGATCACCGAGGTCGGCGAGGTGGTGCGCGAGGAGAGCCCGATGGGGCTCGTGGTGGTCAAGGAGTCGCCCGGCACCGCGACCGCGCTCGC
>DATBIZ010000035.1:0-4704 GCA_036556645.1 Vicinamibacteria bacterium
AGGCGCGCGACCACGGGGTGACCACCGCGCTGGTGATCGCGCCCGAGGGCGTGCTGCCCGGGCGCAGCGTGCTCCTGAACCTCTCCGGCGAGAGCGTGGACGACATGGTGCTCCGCCAGCCGGCCGCGCTGCACGTCCACCTGCGGACGCTGGCCGGCCGCTACCCGAACTCGCTGATGGGCACGATGGCGCTCCTCCGCCAGTCGCTGCTCGACGCCGCGCGCTACCGCGAGGACTGGGCCGCGTACGAGAAGGCGCCCGCCGGGCGCCGGCGGCCGGCCTGGGACGCCGGGCTGGAGGCGTGGGCGGACGTGGCCGCCGGCCGCATCCCGCTGGTGGTGACCGCGACGCGCGAGAACGACGTGCGGCGCGCGCTCGCCCTGGCCGACGAGTTCAAGGTCCGGGTGCTGGTGGCGGGCGCGCCGCAGGCCGCGCGCCTCGTCGAGCTGCTGCGCACGCGGAAGCTCCCCCTGCTGCTCAGCGTGAACTTCGACCCGCCGCGCGCGGTCGGCGGGTTCGGCGAGGTGGACGAGGAGCGCGAGCGGCGCGAGATCGAGGAGGCGGAGAAGAGCCCGGCCGCCCTGCACCAGGCGAAGGTCCCGTTCGCGCTGGTCTCCGGCCACGCGCCGAGCTTCCTGGCCGGCGTGCGCAAGGCGATCGAGCGGGGGCTCCCCGCCGAGGCGGCGCTGCGCGCGGTCACGCTCGCGGCGGCGGAGATCCTCGGCATCGCCGACCGGACGGGCAGCCTGGACAAGGGCAAGATCGCGAACGTGGTGGCCTGGTCCGGAGATCCGCTGGCCAAGGACGCGAAGGTGAAGATGGTGTTCGTGGACGGCCAGCGGTACGAGCCGGACGACCGCCCGCCGCCGGCCGCCCCCACGCCCGCCGCCGAGGCCCATCAATGAAGATGCATCGTCCCGGGCTGGCCCTGGCCGTCGCGCTGGCCGTGCCCCTGTCCGCCGCCCCGCCCGCGCCCGCCGACCGCGGGATCGCGATCATGGGCGGCACGATCCTGACCGCGGGGCCCGCCGGCACGATCGAGAAGGGCACGCTCCTGATCCGCGGCGGCAGGATCGCCGCGGTCGGCAAGGACGTGCAGGCGGCGGTGGGCGTGCCCGTGATCGACGCCACCGGCCAGTTCCTGATGCCGGGCATCGTGGACGCGCACTCGCACACCGCCGTCGAAGGCGGCGTGAACGAGTGCACCGACTCGGTGACGGCGCAGGTCCGCGTGGCCGACGTGGTGGACCACCGCGACGTGGACATCTACCGCCAGCTCGCCGGCGGCGTCACCACGATCAACGTGCTGCACGGCTCCTGCAACACGATCGGCGGCCAGAACGCGGTGCTCAAGCTGCGTTGGGGGCAGGCGCCGGAAGCGCTGGTGTTCAAGGACGCGCCGCGCGGGATCAAGTTCGCGCTGGGCGAGAACCCGAAGCGCTCGAACCTGCAGCGTCCGGGCGGCCGGCGCTACCCGGCCACGCGCATGGGCGTGGAGGCCGTGCTCCGCCAGGCCTTCCGCGAGGCGCAGGCGTACGCGCGCGAGTGGGACGAATACGAGAAGAAGGTGAAGGCGGCCGGGCCGAAGGGGCCGCGGCCGCTCGCCCCCCGGCGCGACCTGCAGAAGGAGACGCTGCGCGACGTGCTGGCCGGGCGCGTGCTCGTGCACGCGCACTGCTACCGCTCGGACGAGATCCTGATGCTGCTCCGCGTGGCCGAGGAGATGGGCTTCAAGATCCGCACGTTCCAGCACGTGCTCGAGGGCTACAAGGTCGCCAGCGAGATCGCCCGGCACGGCGCCGGCGCCTCGACCTTCTCCGACTGGTGGGCCTACAAGATGGAGGCCTGGGACGCGATCCCCTACAACGCCGCCATCATGCACGCGCGCGGGGTGCGGGTCTCGCTCAACTCCGACTCCAACGAGCTGGCGCGGCGGCTCTACTGGGAGGCGGCCAAGGCGGTGAAGTACGGCGGGGTCTCCGAGGACGAGGCGCTGAAGATGATCACGCTGAACCCCGCCTGGCAGCTCGGGGTGGACCAGCGCGTGGGCTCGCTGGAGGTCGGCAAGGACGCCGACATCGCGATCTTCGGCGCGCACCCGTTCGCGCCGGACGCGCGCGTCGAGATGACGCTGGTGGACGGCGCGATCGTCTTCGACCGCGAGAAGGACCTGGCCACGCGCGGGCACGCGCCCGCCACCGCGGCGGGCGCTCGATGACGGTGCGGGCGCTCGCGCTCGCCGTGATGCTCACGGCCGCGGCCGCGGCCGGCCACGCCGCGGAGGGCGTCACCGCGATCGTGGGCGGCCGCATCGTCCCGGTCGCCGGGCCCCCGATCGAGCGCGGCACCGTGCTGATCCAGGACGGCAAGATCGCGGCGGTGGGCGCCGACGTGGCCGTGCCGGAGGGCGCCACGGTCGTGGACGCCGGCGGCAAGACCGTCTACCCGGGACTGATCGACGCGCTCACCACGCTCGGCTTGACCGAGATCGGCAGCGTGCCCGGCTCGGTGGACGTGACGGAGACCGGCGACGTGAACCCGCACGCGCGCGCCTGGATCGCCGTGCACCCGCACAGCGAGCTGATCCCGGTCGCCCGCGCCAACGGCGTGACCGCGGTGCTGGCCGCCCCGCAGGGCGGATTGATCTCCGGGCAGAGCGCGGTGGTGCGCCTGGCCGGCTCCACGCCGGACGCGCTGGCGGTGAAGCAGCCGGCCGCGCTGCACGTGACGTTTCCCACCGGCCGCCCGCCCTTCGACGTCAACCGGATGTTCGACGAGCCGGAGATGAAGACGTTCGAGGAGCGGCAGAAGGAGAAGCGCCGGAACCAGGAGAAGGCGCTCGAGCGGCTCCGGCACCTGCTCGAGGGTGCGAAGGCGCACGCGGCCGCGCTCGAGGCCGCGCGCGCGGGAGGCCCCGCTCCCGCCCCCGACCTCGTGCTCGAGGCGCTGGCGCCGTTCGCGAGCGGCACGGCCCCGGTGGTCGTGCGCGCCGACGCCGAGGAGGACATCCGCGCGGCCGTGGCCTTCGCCGCCGAGCGCGGCCTGAAGCTGATCGTGGCCGGCGGGCTCGAGGCCTGGCGGGTGGCCGACCTGCTCAAGGAGAAGGACGTGCCGGTGCTGGTGAACGTGGACCGCGTGCCCCGGCGCGAGAGCGATGCCTACGACGCGGCGTTCGCCAACCCGGCCGCGCTCGCGGAGAAGGGCGTGCGGTTCGCGATCGTCTCCGACGACGCCTCGCAGGTGCGGAACCTGCCCTACGAGGCGGCGATGGCGCGCGCGTTCGGGCTCGACGCCGAGGCCGCGCTGCGCGCGATCACGCTCTCGCCGGCGGAGATCCTCGGCGTGGCCGAGCGCATGGGCTCGCTCGAGCCGGGCAAGGACGCGAACCTGTTCCTCGCCACCGGCGACGTCATGGACCACCGCAGCGAGGTGACGCACGTCTTCGTGGACGGCGTCTCCCAATCGCTGGAGACGCGCCACACGCGCCTCTACCGCGAGTTCAAGGACCGCCCCTAGCCGTCTTCGCCCTCACGAGCGGAGGGGCGGGGCTGGCCGCGGCTCAGAAGCTGCGGCCCAGAGAGATGTAGGGCTCCCGGTACTTCCGGGCCGAGCGCCCCCAGACCCACTGGTTGTAGCCGATCTCGAGCGCCCATTGCTTGTCCGCCCCGAACGGGACGATCGCCGACCCGCCCAGCTTCAGGTAGCTCGCCTTGTTGAAGTTGTTGTTGGCGCTCGACCCGAAGCGGTCGTCGGGCTGTCGCAGCGTGTCGTTGCCGACGCTCTTCTCCAGGTGGGCGGCCGCCTTCACCAGCGCGCCCCAGAACGGGAGCGGGTAGCCGACGTCGCCGTTCACGAACACCTGGTTCGCCGGCGCGCCGTCGCGCCACGTGTAGCCGCCCTCGAGCGAGCTCCAGCCGCGATAGTTGGCGATCGAGCGGCTCACCAGGTAGGAGACCGAGTAGTCGTGCTTGAGCAGCCCGCGCCACTCCGGGCTCACGCCGCGGAAGGTGCCGTCCTCGTCGAACAGGTGGCGGTCGTAGGGGCCCTCGAGGTCGTAGAAGTAGTCGTTGCGGTGGTTGAGCGCGATCGCCATCGGGAACCGGCCCTTCGCCACCTGGTACTTGAGGCCGATCCAGGCGTCGGACAGGCCGACGTTCTTCTCGTAGTCCGCCTTGGGCCCCTCGAGCCCATAGAGCCAGGTCGGCGTCAGCATCACGGACAGGTTCGGGAGGATGCCGACCTCCGCGGTGAGGTACAGGTACCGGAAGTCGTGCCAGGACACGACGCCCCGGCTGTTCGCGTTGAGCCGCGACGTGCCGTTGGGCGTCCAGGACGAGTCCGCGCTCTTGCGGCTGAACCCGACGTACACGTAGCCGTGACCGGGCGCGGGCGACCAGGCGCCGCCGGCTTCCGCGGGCCAGGCAGCAGCGGTGGTGAGCAACGCGAGCAGGGCCGTCCGGCCCATCACAGGGTTCATTCGGTTTCCTCCGTGGCGCCCCGCCGAGCAAGAGCGGCGCCAGCGCCGACGCGCGCCCATCCTTTTCGGCGAAGCTTCAACGGACCAGCAACTTGCCGGAATGCCGTGCGCGCCACGGGCACGCCGGCGCTCGCCCGCGTAGGCGTAGTGCATATGCACTATGAGTGACGGATGCTCAAGGTTGACACGCGTACAATGCGCGGCGATGAACCCGGACGTGGCCGACG
>DATBIZ010000036.1:0-12134 GCA_036556645.1 Vicinamibacteria bacterium
GATGGCCGAAGGCTTCGACGCGCTGTTCCAGGTGCGAGCAGTGGAGGGGAGGTTCGACCTCCATCCGTGCTCCACCCCGGAAGCGGATTGAACGTCACCTCAGCGGGAACTCGCGGCCCGGGAACAGTTCCTCGGGATCCACCTTCCGGGACAGGCGGAGCAGGATCGGTTTCATCACGTCCAGGCGCTGGTAGGTCACGCCGAGCCGCTGCAGGCGGCGCTCGAGCTTCTGGGCGTTGTCGTCGTTGACGGCCACGAACGCGGCGAACGGCGCGGCGTCCACCGCTTCGCGGTAGGCGAAGAAGTACTCGGTGGTGGTGGGGCCGAGCTTGGCCGAGCAGATCACGCGCTCCTCGGACAGGAAGTTGACCTTGGTCGCGATGTAGAAATCCGCGTAGCACCAGCGCTCGCCGGCCGCCTCCAGCGTGGCGGCCAGGTCGCGCCAGCGGCGGTCGGCCTCGAACGCGCCCGGCGCCTGCGCCAGCGAGCCCAGCGCGCCCAGCGCGACCAGCGCCACGAACCCGGGCCGCGCGCGCGGCGCCCGCAGCAGGCGCGCCAGCACGATCGCGAGCGCGGGGACGAGGAAGAGAAGGTAGCGCGGGTTGCCGGGCAGGTACGGCAGCGCGGCCAGGACCACCATCACGTTCACCAGCGCCAGCCACAGGACCACGCGCCGCACGGGGCACGCCGTCCTCCCGGACGCGCGCGCCGCGGCCACGAAGGCGGCCACGGTCAGCGCCAGCGCGCCCAGCGCCGCCGCCTTCAGCGCCACGTCCACCGCCGCCGCGTAGCCGGGGTCGTACCCGAGCAGCACGGGCAGGTGGTCGAGGAACAGCCCGCGCACCCGCGTCGCGAGCGCCGGGCCCACGTGCGCGTCGCCGACCGGCGTGCCGCCCGGGAGCAGGTACTCGAACGACGCCCAGCCGTTCGCCGCGTTCCAGAGGAGCGAGGGAGCGGCCCCGAGCACGAACCCCGCGGCCGCCGGCGGCAGCGCCCGCGCGCCCGCGCGGGGATCGCTGGTGAGCACGAACAGGCCGACCGCCGCGGCCGGGATCACGGCCAGTATGTGGCACCAGAACGCGAGCCCGAGCGCGCCGCCGATCGCGAAGGCGAGCACGGCCCGCCGTTCACGCTCCTCCGCCCAGCGCACGGCCAGCCACAGCGCCACCGTGCCCAGCGCCAGGACCTCGACGTAGTTGCCGTCGTTGCTGAGGCTGTAACGGGTCACGAACGCGGGCGCGAAGGCCGCGTAGACCGCGGCGGCCAGCGCGGTCCAGGCCGGCGCCTGGCGCGCACGTGCCCCCAGCGCGTACAGCGCGGCCACGAAGACGGCATAGAAGAGGATGGAGGCCAGCGCGAACGCGCGCGCGGTGTCCACGGCCAGCGACAGCACCGCGGTCAGGTGCGACTTCAGGCTGCCGCTGTACGGCACGTGCGGCACGAACACCAGCCGCTCGATCCCCTCGCGCACGTGCAGGGCGACGATGCCGGAGAGCGCGCCGTCGGCGGTCACGTAGGCGGCGGCGCCCTGCCAGGCGAGCGGCAGCCGGAAGAGCACCGCCAGCGCCGCCACGAGGAGCAGCGTCGAGCGCGACGCGGCACTGGCCGTGGCGGCGCCGCCGCTCTCGCCGCGCCGCCCCCCCCACCACCAGGCCCCGGCGAAGAGCGCCGCCGCCGCCGCCAGCGGCGGGGCGAGGCGCGGGAGCCACGGGGGCCGGGCGAGGCCCACGTCGAACCAGGCCGCGCAGAGCGCCAGCCAGCACGGCGCCGCGGCGAGCGCGGCGGCGGCGCGCGCCCGGCGGCTCACGCCGCCCGCTTGCGCGCGACGAAGATCAGGTCCAGCGCGTAGCGCGGCGCCAGCGCGCCCGCCGGCAGGAGCGCGCGCATCAGCGGCACCGCCCAGGGCCGGTTCCAGCCGCGCTGGAGGCGGTCCAGCTTCGGCTGCGCGGAGAACCAGTTCAGCAGCAGCTCGAGGTGCAGGCCGGTGGCCTCCACCACGTCGAAGCCGTGCTCGGAGAGCAGGGCGTGCACCTCGTCGTAGCTCAGCTCGCTGAGGTGGTCGGGGCTGTACGGCCGGTCCGAGCCGTCCACCACGTTGGCCAGGCGGCGGCGGTTCGGCGTGGTGAGGATCAGCACGCCGCTCGGCTGCAGCACGCGCCGGAACTCGGCCAGGCCCTCGCGCGGGTCGAGCAGGTGCTCGATCAGCTCCCCCGCGAACACGGCGTGGAACGACTCCTTGCGGAAGGGCAGCGGCGCCGCCGGCGCGACCACCCACTGCACGTGCCGGTGCTCCGCCCGCCGCGCGCGGAGCAGGTCGTGCTCGACGTCGGCCGCCACCAGCATGAACGGCCAGCGCGGGCGGATCTCCGTGAAGAGGCTCCTCCCGCAGCCCGCGTCGAGCACGCGGCTGGCCTGCGGGATCCGGCGCCGGAAGATCCGGTCCAGCCGCCGCAGCATCGCCGCGTGCAGCTCGTGCAGGAACGGCTCCGCCGGCGTGTAGCCGTGCGCGTGGTGGACGCGGTGGTAGTACTCGCGCAGCACCGCGGGGTCGCCCACGCGGCCGGTGACGAACCGGTTCTCCACCACGCGACCCTTCCGCCGCAGCACGAGCTGGATGCCGATGATCGGGTCGAACCGGTACTCGGGGTTCGTCCAGGCGTCGAGCGCGCGCTGCGTCCCCTCGCGGGTCTCGCGCTGCACGGAGCCGGGACCGATGCGGGTGAGGTCCACGTGGAAGGTGTTCACCACGTCCCCCGCGGGCAGCCCGAACGTCCAGTACCCGACGTGCGTCTCCGGGTGGCTCTCGCGCAGGTGCGAGTACATGTCCACGGTGAACGTGTAGCGCTCGGGCCGGCTGAGCAGGCTCTGCAGGCGGAAGGACCCGCGGCGCGAGGCGAGATCCACGGTCCGGGTCAGCGGGACGAGGCGACGCACGGGAGCGCACAGGATAACACTCTCGTTGACAGCAACTCGCTCACGTGCCAGACTTTCCGGTCCTCTCGCGCCGGATGGGCCCTGTGTCGCGGCGCGCTCCACTTTCATCGGATCTGTGAGACAACAGCGCGGATGAAGGTCCTCGTCGTGGGCAACGGAGGGCGGGAGCACGCGCTCGTCCGCAAGATCCGCCAGAGCCCGCTCGTCACCGAGCTGTTCTGCGCGCCCGGCAACGCCGGCATCGCCGCCCAGGCGGACCTGGTGCCGATCGAGACCTCGAACATCGTGGAGCTGGCCGATTTCGCCCAGACGATCGGGGCCGACCTCACCGTGGTGGGGCCCGAGCTGCCGATGGTGCTCGGGGTGGCCGACGAGTTCCAGCGGCGCGGCCTCAGCATCTTCTGCCCCAGCCGGGCCGCGGCCGAGATCGAGGGCTCGAAGGCGTTCGCGCGCGACTTCATGCAGCGGCACGAGATCCCGGCGCCCCGCTTCGAGGTCTGCACCTCGCCGGAGGCCGCGCAGGACTTCGTGATGCGCTCGCCGTTCGGGTACCCGCTGGTGATCAAGGCCGACGGGCTCGCCTCGGGCAAGGGCACGCTGGTGGCGAAGGACAAGGGCGAGGCGCGCGCCGCGGTGACGCAGATGATGACGGACAAGAAGTTCGGCACCGCGGGGGCGAAGCTGGTGATGGAGGAGTTCCTCGAGGGCGAGGAGGTCTCGTTCCTCGTCTTCTCCGACGGCGCGCGGATGGTGCCGATGGTCTCCGTGCAGGACCACAAGCGCCTGCTCGACGGCGACGAGGGCCCGAACACCGGGGGCATGGGCACGGTCTCGCCGTCCACCAGCCTGAACGTGGACATGCACAAGCAGATCGTCCAGGAGATCATCCTGCCCACGATCGCCGGCCTGGCCGCGGAGGGACGCAAGTACCAGGGCGTGCTCTACGCGGGGCTGATGATCACGGCGCAGGGCCCGAAGGTGCTCGAGTTCAACGCGCGCTTCGGCGACCCGGAGACGCAGGTGATCATGGCGCGCATGCGCTCCGACCTCGTGCCGCTGCTGCAGGGCGTGGCCGACGGCCACCTGAAGGAGACGAAGATCGACTGGGCCAAGGAGGCGGCGGTGTGCGTGGTGCTCGCCTCGCGCGGATACCCTGACGGCGTGGAGACCGGCAAGCCGATCCACGGCCTCGACGCGTTCGACGGCGTGGACGACGTGACCGTCTACCATGCGGCCACCGCGGCGCGGGAGGGCCAGGTGGTGACCGTGGGCGGGCGCGTGCTGGGCGTCACCGCCCTCGGCGCCAACCTCGACGCCGCCGTGCAGCGCGCCTACGAGGCGGTGCCGAAGATCTCGTTCGAGGGCATGCAGTACCGCAAGGACATCGGCCAGAAGGCGCTCGCGCGCCTGCACGCGCGGGGCACGCCGTGAGCGGCGGCTCGCCGCTGGTCGGCATCCTGATGGGCAGCGACAGCGACCTGCCCGTGATGGCGGGCTGCGCGCGCGTGCTCGGCGAATACGGGATCGGCTACGAGGTCCACGTGCTCTCCGCGCACCGCACGCCCGACGAGGCGGTCCGGTTCTGCCGCGAGGCGGAAGGACGCGGCCTGCGCGTGATCGTGGCCGGGGCGGGCGGCGCCGCGCACCTGGCCGGCGCGGCGGCCGCGCACACCACGCTGCCGGTGATCGGGGTGCCGCTGGCCAGTTCGCCCCTTTCGGGGTTCGACGCGCTGCTCTCCACCGTGCAGATGCCGCCCGGGATCCCGGTGGCCACGGTCGGCGTGGGGCCGATGGGCGCCGCGAACGCGGGGCACCTGGCCGCGGCGATCCTCGCGCTGGGCGACCCGGCGCTGCGCGCGAAGCTGCAGGAGCGGCGCCGGAAGATGGCGGACGACGTGCTGGCCAAGGGCGCCGACCTGCCGCGGCGCCTGCAGGAGCTGCTGCACGGCAAGTAGGCCGGCCGCGACCGCCCGCGCCCCGGGTTCGCTCCTCGCCGCCGTCCTCGCCAGCCTCGCCCTCGGCCTCGCGGGCCTCACCTGGGGCCTTCCCGCGCGCTGGCATCCCGACGAGAAGGCGGACGTGTCCGCGCGCATGGCCGCGACGGGATCGCTCTCCCCGGACTCCTACGTGAACCCGTCGCTCCCGCTCTACGTGATGGCGGGCCCGATCGCGGTGCAGGACGCGCTCGCGCGCGCGGGAGCGCTGGGCGGGCACCTCGCCGACCCGCTGCTGCTCGGCCGCGCGCTCTCGGCCCTCGCCGGCGCCGCCGCGGTGCTCGTGCTCGGCCTCGCGGCGTGGCGCGCCCACCCTCCGCTCGGAGCGCTCCCGGCCTGGCTCCTGGCGATGTTCCCCGGGTTCGTGAACCTGTGCCACTTCGCCACGCCGGAGCCCTGGCTGCTGCTCGGGACCGCCGCCACGCTGGCGCTGGCCGTGGCGCACGCGGAAGGCCGCGCACCCGCGACGCTGCTGGGCCTCGCCCTCGGGCTCACGGCCTCCACGAAGTACACGGCCGCCGCGCTGGTGGTGCCCGTGGTGGCCGCGGTGTGGCTGCGCGACGGGGAGCCCCACGAGCGGCCGGGCACGCCGTGGGTCGCGCTGCTGGGCGCAGCCGCGCTCGCGGCCGGTGCGTGGCTGCTGCTCGGCGGCGATGCCGCGATCGCCGCACGGCTGCGCATGGACGACGCGCGGCTGCTGCACCCGGAGAGCGCGGCGCGCTTCATGCGCCGCGCCGGCCTCGCGGGCGCGGCCGCGGGGGCCTTCGCCCTCGGCCTGGCCGGGGCCACCGCGTCGGGATGGAGGGGCGGCGCGCGCCTGGCGCGGCGCGCGCTCGCGGTCGTGGCCGTCTCCGCGCTCGCCGGGTTCGTGCTCGGCTCGCCGCTCGCGCTGGCCGAGCCGCGGCGCCTGCTGAGCGGGCTCGCGTTCAACGACCAGACCCGCTTCGAGTACAAGGGCCTCGTCGGCGAGGGCACCTCGTTCGGCGCGTACGCGGGGCTGCTGGTGGACGCGGCCACCGGCCCCGCGCTGCTGGCCGCGCTGGCCGGGCTGGCGATCGCGGCCGCGCGCGGCCGCCGCGGCGACCGCGCCGCGCTCGTGGTCGCCCTGGCCGCGGCGGCACCGTTCCTGCTGGTGGCCGCCTCCGCCCACCGCGCGATGCGCTTCCTCGCACCGGTGCTGCCGCCGTTCGCCTGGCTCGCGGCGCTGGGCCTGTCCGCCGTGCGCGAGCGCCGGACGCGCCGGATCGCCGCCGCCCTGGTCCTCGCCCGCGCCGCGCTGGCGGCGCTGCTCGTGGTCCGTCTCTTCCACGTGGACTCGCGCCGCCTGGCCGCGCGCTGGATCGAGCGGAACGTGCCCGCGGGCACCACCGTGGACCTGATCGCGAACCTGCCCGGCTATGCGCCGGCGCTGCCGCCGGGGCGGACGCTGCGCGTCGTGCCGACGCTGTCGCGCGAGATGGCGCCCGCCGAGCGCTTCCGCGAGGCGGCGGCGCGGTATCCGGCCGAGGCATCCGAGTGGCTGGTGCTGACGGCGTCGTACTACGAACGGTTCCTCGACCACCCCGACCAGCAGCCCGAGCGGGCGGCGTTCTTCAGGGACCTGCTCGGCGGGAAGGGAGGGTTCGACGTCGTGGCGCGGTTCCGCCAGCAGGGATGGCTCCGGCCGGCGGCGGAGTTCGTGGATCCGGAGATCGTGGTTCTCAGGAGGAAGCCACGGGATCAGGGCCGTCCGTACGGAACGGAACCTCGGGAGCGGCCTACCCCCCGATCTGGTACGTGAACGTGTCCACGACCGTGTCGGCGGCTTCCGGCGCGTGCCCGCTCCGCGCCGGCCGCGGCGTCAGCGGAAGCCCGTCCACGTCGAGGATCCCGGGCAGCAGCAGCAGCTCGACCTGGCGGCCCGGGCGCAGCACGTCACGCGGGTCCACGGTCAGCGCGCGGCGGCCGGGGTCGTAGGTGAGCACGACGCCGTCGAACGCGCGGTCGCCGGGCAGCACGGGGCCGGCGTAGCGGAGCATGATGCGGCCGGCGAACGTGCGCTCGTCCATGTCCTTGCTGAACTGGACGACGAAGCGGCTGTCCGTCGGGACCTCCTCCTCGCCGTCGAGCGGGAGCGCGAACACGACCACGGGGGGCACCTTCGGGCGCTCGGGCGGCGGGGGCGGGGCGTCCACCTTCGCGGTCGGCGAGGGCGGGCTGGCCAGCGCGACCTGCGTCGCCCGCAGGTAGGTGATGCCGTTTCTCGTCTCGACGCGGCCGACGACCTCCATCCACTTGCCGGTATCGCGCTTCAGGCTCGCATCGAGCTGCCACCCCGCGCCCTTGGGCTTCTTCCCGTAGACCCACACCGCGAACGCGTCGTCCTTGATCACCCAGTCCGCCGACGTGCGCTGCGAGCGCACGGGCAGGTCGCCGTAGAGGTTCTTGCCGCGGAACTGGCCGATCACGCGCAGCGTCTGGCCGTCCTTCTCGCCGGGGTTCATCACCAGCGACTCGAGGCTGGCCACCTTGTACTCGCGCTTCTTCTGCGCGCCCGGCGGGGGCGTCATGTCCGTGATGCCCCAGATGGTGATCGAGACGCGCGGCCAGTGCGACTTCTCGTTCTCGAGGTCGGGCAGCGGCGGCAGGTTCGGGTCGTCGCAGAGGCTCTGGGGCTGCCCTCCCCCACAGGTCCCCTGCCGATACGGCACCTCGCGGACGACGCCGGTGACCTCGACCTCGCGGCCGACCAGCCGGCGGACGTCGTCGTGGGCGTCCGGAACGGACAGGATCAGCACCTCGGCGCCGTCCTCGCGGAGCCGGAAGTACTGCTGGCCCATGTCCATCATGTCGAGGATGCCGGTCGTGATCACGGCGCGCTTGCTGTAGCCGAAGCCGCGGGCGATGTCCTCGAGCGGGACCTCGACCGGGTCGCCGTACTGCATCGCGTAACGGCTGAAGCGGCCGCCGAAGACCTGCGCGCCCGAACGGGTGGGGACGATGAGCGCAAGGGCCAGCCCGGCCAGCAGCCAGGGGACGGTCCGTCGGACGCTCATGGACCAGTATAGGTCCCGCTCGACCGCCGGCGTCAACCCCACGCTCCCTGCCTGTCCAACGCGTTGACGGCCCGCGCGCGGCACGGGTACGATCCCAGGCAACCCCTCGTTTCCGGCCGTAGACGCGCCTTCCGCGGAGGACAACATGGCCCACGAGCACCCGCCGACCGCCGCCGCGCCCGCCGCCGAGTTCCGGCCCTACGTGCCCGCCGAGGCCGCGGTCCCCGAGCTGACCGCGCGCGCGATCATCGTCGGGATGTTCTTCGGCCTGGTCTTCGGCGCGGTCACCGTCTACGTCGGCCTGCGCGCCGGGCTGACGGTGTCGGCCTCGATCCCGATCGCGGTCCTCTCGATCGGGCTGCTCCGCCGCTTCGGCTCCACGATCCTCGAGAACAACATCGTGCAGACGACCGGCTCCGCCGGCGAGTCGGTGGCGGCCGGCGTGATCTTCACGCTGCCCGCGCTGATCTTCCTCGGCTTCGACCTCGAGTACTCGCGGATCCTGTTCCTGGCCATGATCGGGGGCTGGCTCGGCGTGCTCTTCATGATCCCGCTGCGGCGCCAGCTCATCGTGAAGGAGCACGGCAACCTGCTGTACCCCGAGGGCACGGCCTGCGCCGACGTGCTGGTGGCCGGCGAGCGCGGCGGGTCCTTCGCGAGCCGCGTGTTCTACGGGCTCGGCCTGGGCGGGATCTACACGCTCTTCCAGAACGAGCACGCGTTCTCGGTGGTGCGCAGCACGCCGACCTACGACCCGCTCTTCATGCCCGGCGCGTCGCTGCGCGCGAACATCACCTCCGAATACCTGGGCGTCGGCTACATCATCGGCCCCCGGATCGCGGGCACGATCTTCGCGGGCGGCGTGTTCTCGTGGCTGGTGATGATGCCGGCCATCAAGTTCTTCGGCAGCCTGGTGCCCACCCCGATCTACCCGAGCACGGTGCCCATCGCGCAGATGACCTCGGACCAGCTCTGGAACTTCTACATCCGCTACATCGGCGCGGGCGCGGTGGCGGCGGCGGGCCTGATCACGCTGGCCAAGACCCTGCCCACGATCGTGGCCGCGCTGCGCGCGGGCGCGACCGAGATGCGCAAGGGCGAGACGCGGGGCGAAGCGGTGGCGGTCGGCGAGCGCATCGACCGCGACCTGCCGCTCACGCTGGTGCTCGGCGGCGCGGCCGTGATCGTGCTGCTGCTCTGGTCCCTGCTCACCTTCAAGCCGGTCCCCGGCGCGCCGACCGGCGCGTTCGACAACGTCATGGCTTCGGTGCTGGTGGTGATCTTCGGGTTCCTGTTCGTGACCGTCTCGTCGCGCATCTGCGGCCTGATCGGGACGTCGGCCAACCCGGTCTCCGGCATGACCATCGCGACGCTGATGGCGACCTGCGCCCTGTTCCTGGCCGCGGGCTGGACGGGCCCGGCCTACGCCGCGCTCGCGCTCACCGTGGGCGGGGTCGTGTGCATCGCCGCCGCGAACGCCGGAGCGACGTCGCAGGACCTGAAGACCGGCTTCCTGGTGGGCGCCACGCCCTCCTCGCAGCAGATCGCGCTGTTCGCCGGGGTGACCGCCTCCGCCTTCGTGATCGGCGGCACCCTGATGCTGATGAACAAGGCGCTCGAGCGCTACCAGCCCGCGACGGTGGCCGTGGACGTGAACAACCTCCCGGAAGGCGTCGTGGTGCAGGGCGAGAAGGAGCACGAGGGCCGGAACTACACGGTGCTGAACGCGATCGGCTCCTCGGTGGTCGCCGAGGGCAAGTACCTCTTGAACCCGCAGACGGGCCAGGTGGAGCTGCAGTGGATCCAGGGCATCGGCAGCCAGGACGCGGCCGCGCCGCAGGCGCGCCTGATGTCGGTGGTGATCAACGGCATCCTCACGCGCAAGCTGCCCTGGGGCCTCGTGCTGCTCGGCGTGTTCCTGGTGGTGGCGGTCGAGCTGCTCGGCATCCGCTCGCTGAGCTTCGCGGTGGGCTCCTACCTCTCGATCGGCACCACGGCCGCGATCTTCTGCGGCGGCCTCGTGAAGTGGCTCGCCGAGCGCGGCCTGAAGAAGACCGAAGAAGGCGAAGCCAGCCCCGGCGCGCTCTACGCGAGCGGCCTGATCGCCGCCGGCGGCATCGTCGGCCTGCTCGCGATGGGGTTGAAGGTGATGGAGGGTGCCGGCTGGCTCCCGCCGGACGCGGTGAAGTTCGGTCCCGCCCTCGGGATGAGCGACTCGAACCTGGTCGCGCTGTTCCTGTTCGCGCTGCTCGGCGCGTCGCTCTACTACTACGCCCGCAAGCCGCTGGAGACCACGCCGCCGCCGAAGGAGAACCTGCCGGGAGCGCCGGACCGGCGGATCGAGGCTTAGCGCCAAGAAAAACCCCGGAGAGTTTTCGTTCTCTCCGGGGCCGGTCGGCTGTTGGGATTCGCCAGGACGTCACGCCCAGCGGCCCCCGCCCGGTGCGGGACCGATCCGGCCCCGGGTCGGAAGCATCCAGTTGGGAGTGCCTGTTGGCTACGCTCGGCTTACGACCTAGGCGTCAGCCACCTCGCGGGGTTTGTGGCAACTGTCCACTGGACCACCTCCTTTCTCGCGTGAAGCGAGTGTACGAACCGTCACGACGCGGTGTCAAGGGCAAACGCTACCAGCTATCGCGTGCGCGCCGCGCTCTCGTACCGCTTATGGTGTGGAATGGCACGTCCGCGGCGCGCGGCACTTGACACTGCAAACAGGCGCGTGCTACCGTCGCCGCGGTCCTGCAAACGTCTCAGAATGAGCGACTTGGAGTAAGCGCCCGCACGATGAAGCTGAAAGTGCTGGGCTGCTACGGCGGGAACATCCCAGGGCACGGGATGACGTCGCTCCTGATCAACGACACGGTCGCGCTCGACGCGGGCTGGGTGTCGGGCGCGCTCTCGCTGAAACAGCAGGTGCGCGTGAAGGACATCCTGATCTCGCACTCGCACCTCGACCACACCTGCACGCTGCCGTTCCTGATCGACAACAACTTCAGCGCGCCGGGGTTCTCGCTGCGCATCTACGCCATCCCCGAGGTCGTGGCCTCGATGCGCAACCATCTCTTCAACAACCACACCTGGCCCGACTTCACCAGCCTCCCGAACGACATGACGCCGGTGCTGAAGCTGATCGAGATCGCGCCCGAGCGGCCGTTCACGATCAACGGCCTCACGTTCCGCGCGATCCACGTGTCGCACATCGTGCCCACCACCGGCTTCATCGTCGAGGACAAGAAGGCCGCGGTCGCGTTCTCCAGCGACACCGGTCCGACGCAGCGGTTCTGGGAGGTCGTCAACGCCACGAAGAACCTCAAGGCGGTGATCACCGAGACGTCGTTCCCGAACGAGATGCAGGACCTCGCCAACGTCTCGGGCCACCTGACGCCCGCCGCGCTCGCGCAGGAGCTGAAGAAGCTGCGGCAGGACGTGCCCGTCTATCTCTACGGGTTCAAGCCGAAGCACCTGCGCCGGATCCGGCAGCAGGTGCGCGAGCTGGGGCGGCGTAGGCTGCACTTCCTGGCGCAGGGGAAGACCTACAAGTTCTAGGGACGGAACGGAACGGAACGGGTCCGGTACCGGGACGGAACGGAATCGAACGGTACCGTACGGAACGGAAACGGTACCGGTACCGATACCGGGACGGAACGGAACGGAACCGGTATCGGGACGGAACGGAACGGAACCGGTACCGGGGACGGAACCGGTACTGGACCGTTCCGGTCCCAGACTGTCCCGTGACCGGTACCGATGCGGTTCCGGTACCGCGTCGAACGCGCTACCGGGCTTCGAGCTTCTTCCGCGGCCGCTCCGGCCCGAGCTTGTTGTAGAGCGTCTTGGGGTCGATGCCGAGGGCGCGGGCCGTCTTGCCGCGGTGCCCGTCGTTCTGGCGGAGCACCGTCTCGATGTACTCGCGCTCCATCTCCGCCAGGCTCAGGCCGCTGCGCACGGGCGCGCTCTTCCAGCTCTGGTCGCGCACGTCGAGCGGCAGGTCCTCGGCGTCGATCACGTCCTTGGCCGCCAGCACCGCCGCGCGCTGGATGAGCATCTGCAGCTCGCGGACGTTCCCCGGCCACGAATACCGCTGCAGCGCCTCCACCGCGCGCGGGGTGAGCTTCTTGCGGGCGGCGTAGCGGTCCACGAAATGGCGGGCGAGCAGCGGGATGTCGCCCGG
>DATBIZ010000037.1:0-3801 GCA_036556645.1 Vicinamibacteria bacterium
GATCCACGCGCTCGAGCGGCAGTGGGGGGTCTTCTTCCCGCGCGGCGGCACCGGCGCGCTGGTGGCCGCGCTGGTGCGCCTGTTCGAAGACCTCGGCGGCGAGCTGCTCCTGGAGGCGCCGGTCGAGCGCATCGAGACCGGCGCTGGCCGCGTGCGCGGGGTGGCCCTGGAAGACGGGCGGTTCCTGCCCGCCGACGCCGTGGTGAGCAACGCGGACGTCGTCCATACGTACCGCGCGCTGCTCCGCCGCGAGCCGGCGGCGGCCCGGCACGGGGCGCGGCTGGCGCGCCGGCCGCATGGCATGTCGCTCTTCCTCGTCTACTTCGGGACGCGCCGCCGCTGGGGCGGGCTCGCCCATCACAACGTCCTGTTCGGCCCGCGCTACCGGGGCCTGCTCGACGACATCTTCGACCGCGGGAGGCTCGCCACCGACCTCTCGCTCTACCTGCACGCTCCCACCGCGACCGACCCGACGATGGCCCCCGCCGGCGGCGAGGCGTTCTACGTGCTGGCGCCGGTGCCGCACCTCGGCCGGGGCGCGATCGACTGGGCGCGCGAGGCACCGGCGGTGGCCGCGCGCATCCTCGAAGACGTGGAGGCGCGCCTCGCCCCCGGCCTGCGCGACGCCATCGTCACCTCACGGGTGTTCACGCCGGTGGACTTCGCCGCCGAGCTCAACGCCCACCTCGGCTCCGCTTTCTCGCTCGAGCCGCTGCTGCGGCAGAGCGCGTACTTCCGGGTGAAGAACCGCGACGAGCGCTGGCGCGGCCTCTACTTCGTCGGCGCCGGCACCCACCCGGGCGCGGGCGTGCCGGGGGTGGTCAGCTCGGCCAAGGCGACCGTCGGGCTCGTCCTGCGGGACCTGGGGTTCGCGGCCGCGGCGGCTCAGTAGCCGCGCGGCGGGATCAGGAACCCGAAGTTGACGGCGTCGTCGCGCCGGTCGGTCCGGTGGTGCACGAGGTGGGCGCGTACGATGCGGCGGAGATAGCCGGACCCGAGCGCGAAGGGGAACCGCAGCCGCCGGTGCACGATCACGTCGTGCACGAGGAAATACAGCACCCCGTAGGCCGCCATCCCGAGGCCGGCGGCCAGGGCCAGCGGCCGGCCCTGGGTGCCGAGGTAGATCAGCGCGATGGACGGAAGGCTGAAGAGGACGGCGAAGGCGTCGTTCCTCTGCAGGCGCGAGGCGCCCGGCCGGTGGTGCGACTGGTGCAGCACCCAGAGCGGCCCGTGCATCAGGTACCGGTGCGTGAGCCAGGCGACGCCTTCCATCCCGACGAGCGCGACGATGAAGACGAAGAACGCGAGCAGCGTGGTCATGACAGCTCCCATTGTCGCGCGTGGCGGCGCGCCAGCGCCAGGCCCGCGAGGCCGGCGCCCCAGAGGACCGCGACCGGCACCACCAGCGCCTCCCAGCCCAGGCCGCGCCAGTAGACGTCCGTGAAGGCGCGCAGCGCCCAGGCGTTCGGCGTCAGCCAGCCCGCGGCCTGGAGCGTGGCGGGCATCAGATGGCGTGGGATCATGCTGCCGCCGACCGCGGAGACGAGCAGCGCGGTCACGTTGCCCGCGACCTCCGCCTGACGCCGCGACCGGCAGGCGGTGGTCACGGCCAGCGCGATCCCCGCGGCGCACGCCGCGACCGCGGTGCCCACGGCAAGGGTCGGGGCGAGGAGCCGCGGCAGCTCGAGCCCGTGCACCAGCCACCCGGCCGTGAACATCAGCAGCACCTGCGCGGTGCCGAGCGCCACGATGAACCAGAACTGCCCCTGCAGCATCGGCGTCAGGCGGGCCGGCCCGCTGGCCAGGCGCTCGAGCAGCGGCGAGGTCCGGTCCTCCAGGGTCCCGAGCGCGGCATGGGCCGCCGAGAACAACGCGAACATCACCGCGACCGCGCCGGCGTAATAGGCGACGAGGTCGCCGGCGACGCCGCCGGCGACGTCCTCGGTCGCGACCAGCGGCGCCGCGGCGCCGGCCGGGTCGTCGCGCAGCTCCGCGAGCCCGTCGGCGATCTCCGCCCGCTGGCCGTCGGTCAGCTCGACGAACTGGTCCTCCAGCAGCTCGACCACGCCCTGAAGGGCGACATCCGGCATCGCCTCCACGAACCGCCGCTCGACCAGGCCCGCCAGCGCCTCGGCGGCCGCCGTGCGCGACCGATCACGCACCAGCAGGACCGGGGCCGGCCGGCCGGCGTCCGCCGAGCCGAGCGGCCGGCCGTCGCGCCGGATCACGAGCCCCGCGTCCGCGGCGCCGCGCCGCACCTGCTCGCGCACGCACGGCGCGTCCGCGCAGGGCAGGAGCCCCAGGGAGACGCGGCCGCTGCCTTCGCCGACCGCACGCGCGAGCCGGGCGGACTCGGGGGTGGCCTGCTCGTCCGCGAGCGCGACCGTCAGGTGCAGGCGCTCGGCGGAAGGGGCGAAGACCGCGGCGAAGACCAGGAACACGGCCACGGGCACGACGGCCGCCATCGCGAGCGCGCCCCGGTCGCGCAGGAATCCCAGGGCGGTCGCGCGCAGCGCGGCGCGGATCACTCGCCGCTGTCCCGGCCGGTCAGCCGAAGCAGGACGCCTCGCAGCGCGGGCTCGCGCAGGCGCGTCTCCACGACATGGGCGCCCAGCGCCTCGACCCGGGGCACCAGGGCGGCCGCGGCCGCGGGATTCGTGGCACGGCCGACGAACCGCCGCGGGTCGGCGGTCGCGAAGAGGCCAAGCGCGGCGATGCCACGCGCGGCGTCCTCGCCCGCCGGTGCGGCGACGGTCAGCACCAGCTCGCGGTCGCCGCCGAAGACCCCCTGCACCAGCGCGCGCGCGGGCCCGTATGCGCGCACGGCGCCGTCGGCGAGGATCGCCACCTCGTCCGCCAGCTCTTCGGCCTCTTCGACGTCGTGCGTCGAGAAGACGACGGAGCCCGCGTCCTCGCGCAGCTGCCGGATCACGGCGTGGACGTGCCGCCTCGCCGCCGGGTCCACGCCGGCCGTGGGCTCGTCGAGCAGGGCCAGACGCGGCGCGTGCGCGATCCCGGCCGCGAGGGACGCGCGCTTGCGCTGGCCGCCGCTGAGCACGGCGGCGCGGCGGTTGGCCTCGCTCTCGAGACCGAGGCGCTGCACCGCGCGCGCGGCCGCCGCGGGCGCCGCTCGCCGCGCGACGCCACCCAGGACCGCGAACACCTCGACGTTCTCCCGGACCGTCAGGGCGCCGAAGAGGGCCGGCTCCTGCGGAACGAACCCGATCGTGCGACGGGCTTCCGCGGCGCTGCGCGGATCCCCGCTCGCGGTCGTGACGGAGCCCCGGTCGAGCCTCAACCGGCCCGCCGCTGCGCGCAGCAGCGTGGATTTGCCGGCGCCGTTCGGGCCCACGAGCGCCACGACACGGGCGGCCGGCACGTCGAGGCTCAACCCGGCCAGGCCACGGCCTCCGAAATCGCGCCACGCGTCGCGGAGCGACAGGGCCGTCGTGCTCGCCGCCCGCGGCTCGATCATGGCTCGAACGACACTAGGAGTTTGCCGGCCGCGCGTCAACGCCGGCGGCGGCGGATTGACCGCGCCCGGCGCGCCGCATTACTGTCCGCCCCACTCGGGGAGGGACCTTGAACCAGCCTGTCGTCGCGCGGCTTCTCGCCGTCGTGCTGCTCGCCGCCGCGTCCGGAGCCGCGGCTCCCCCCGCCACCACGCCCGGCGCGGAGGGCGGCGGGACCGTGCTGCTGCCGAACGGGTGGCGCATCGCGCCGGCGGGCCGCCACGTCGTCGTCGGCGACCTCCCGCTGGCCATGGTCGAGTCGCGCGACGGCCGCTACCTGATCGTCACC
>DATBIZ010000038.1:0-5319 GCA_036556645.1 Vicinamibacteria bacterium
TCACCGAGGGCGAGGGGGACGCGCGGTCGATGGCGATCCTGTTCACGGACGCCACGCCGGCGGCCGCGACGAAGATCGACCTGTTCCTGTCGCGGGTGGGCTGAGGGGACTCCGGGTCGGGTCGGGTACGGGTTCGGGTACGCGTACGGGTTCGGGTCTCGGGTTCGGGCACGGGTTCGGGCACGGGTACGCGCACCGGTTCGGCTTCGGTTTCGGGTTCGGGCACGGGTACGCGCACCGGTTCGGGTTCGCACCGGTTCGGGTACAAACGGCGGCTTCGGGAACGCCGCGACACGGATCCCGTTCGGCCGCCTAAGCGGCGCGGGATGCGTGAGATGCATCACATTCGGCTCCGCGCGAAGCGGGCCTATACTGGGAGGTCTTGGGGCACTTTTCTCGGGTTTCCCTCCGCGTCGCCGCCGCCGCGGCGCTCTTCTTCACGGTCGCCCCGGCCCCTTCGGGCGGCCAGGTGGCCCGGTTCTCGGCGAGCACGAACCTGGTCGTGCTGTCGGCCACCGCGGTGGACCGCAAGGGGCGGCCCGTCACGGACCTCCGGCGTGAGGAGTTCCGCGTCTACGAGGACGGGCGGCCGCAGCGGCTCGACCATTTCTCGCTCGGCCGCGAGTCGCGCGCGCGGCTGCTGCTGCTGGTGGACGCGAGCGGCAGCATGACCATGCAGCTCAAGACCGCCAGCGCGCGCATGGCCGTCACGCAGATCCTGGCCGCGCTCGAGCCGCACGACCAGGCGGCGCTGGCGGGCTTCGATCACCGGTACTTCGGCCTCGTGCCGTTCACCAACGACCGCCGCAAGATCGCGGCCGCGTTCGACGAGATCGAGACGTTCGGCTCGACCGGGCTGCACGACGCGCTGGACCGGGCGGCGCACGACCTCGCCAGCCACGGCGAAGGCCGCCGGGCCGTGGTGGTGATCACGGACGGCGTGGACACGGCCAGCCACGCCCGCGCCGAGGACGTGATCGCGCGCTCGCGCGCGCTGGACGTGCCGATCTACGCGGTCACCGTCGTCTCGCCGATCGACGACCCGCAGTCCGAGCGGTTCGCGGGCAAGGAGCGGCCCGCGGCCGCGGTGGTCGGCGCGAACGTGTTGGCGCGCTACGCCGAGCACTCCGGCGGCGCCGCCTGGGTGGTCAGCGACTTCGGCGGGCTGCGGACGGCCGCGGCCAGCATCGCCTACGAGCTGAAGCACCAGTACCGGCTGGGGTACGACCCGCCCGAGGGTCCGCCCCGGTTCCGGCGCGTGGAAGTCCGTACCACCCGCAAGGGCGTGCAGGTCCGCACCCGCAGCGGGTACGTCCCCCAGTCCTAGCGTTTCCGTAACCCGGGCGAGCACTCGCCCTCAATACAACTGAAGAGTGGAGGTCCTGTGAGGTCGATCATCGTGCCGTTTCTCATGGCCGGCGTGGCCGCCGTGGCCGTGTCGGGCTGCGCCACGAAGAAATACGTCGGTACCGAGGTGGGAGAGGTCAACCAGAAGGTCGAGACGCTGAGCGGCGAGGTCGAGCGGACGCAGGAGCGCGTGCGCCGCAACGAGGTCCGCATCGACGAGGTGAACCAGCAGGCCCAGGCCGGCGTGGCGGAGGCGCGCGGCTCGGCCCAGCGGGCCATGGAGCGCGCGACCGAGGCCGAGCGCGCGGCCAAGGGCAAGCTGATCTACACGGTCACGCTCTCGAACGACAAGGTGCGCTTCCCGCTCAACCGCTGGGAGGTCAGCGACGAGGCGAAGGCGATCATCGACGAGGCGGTGACGCCCTTCAAGCAGGAGAACCGCGGCGTGTTCTTCGAGGTCGAGGGGCACACCGACGCGACGGGTCCCGAGAACTACAACCTGCGCCTGGGCGAGGAGCGCGCGCTGGCCGTGCGCAACTACCTGCGCGACCAGCACGGCATCGCGCTGAGCCGGATCGAGGTGATGTCCTACGGGGAGAGCCGGCCGCTGGTGGACAACAAGACGCGCGACAACCGGGCCCAGAACCGCCGGGTGGTCCTGAAGGTCCTCGAGTAGGCACGGCGGCCGGAGGGGCGGCCCGCGGCTCCGGACCGCCCCTGGAATGCCGGACGGCCGGCGACGGTATCTCGCACGGAAGGCACGCCGGAGCGTGCCGACGAGGTTTTCGGGCGATGTTCCTTCGCCGGCCGGGGAGCCACGACATTGGGGGGGCTCGGGGGGCCTGAGCCGCATCGCGGCCCCCCGAACGTGAAAGCGCCACGCCGCCCGCACGCGGTGCCGTCGATCCCGGAGAGGCCGATCTCCTGGCCAAGGCCCAGGGGGGGAACCTGTTCGCCTTCGAGGAGATCGTGAAGCGGTACCAGCGGCGGGTGTACGGGACGGCCATGCGCATCCTGCGCCGCCACGACCTGGCCGACGACGTGGTGCAGGACGCCTTCCTGCGGGCCTACCAGTCCCTCGCCCGCTTCGACCGGCAGCGGCCGTTCGGGCCGTGGATCTGCCGGATCGCGGCCAACCTCGCCGTCAACCACGTCCGCTCGCCGCGGGCGCGCGAGGAGGAGCTGCCGGACAGCCTCGCCGAGATGCCGGCGCCCGACCAGGGCCCGCTGGGGCGCGTGCTCGAGTCGGAGGGCCGCGCGGCCCTCGACACGGCCATGCAGCGCCTGTCCCCCGAGCAGCGGGCGGTGTTCGTGCTGCGCGTGTTCGAGGAGCTGTCGTACCAGGAGATCGCGGAGACGCTGGGCATCTCGCCCGGCACGGTGATGAGCCGTCTCTCCCGGGCGCGGGAGCGGCTGCGCGAGGCGCTCACGCCCTACCTCGGCGTGGCCATGCGTCGTGCCGGCTCGGGAGACCTCGCATGAGCGCGCACGTGCTCGGGCAGCTCTCCGCCTACCTCGACCGCGAGCTCGAAGGCGGAGAGCGCGCCACCGTGGACGCTCACCTGCGGGAGTGCGCGGAGTGCGCGCGGGCCCTGGACGAGATCCAGGCCGTGGACGCGCTGGTCCGCGGCGCCGACGTCGAGGCGCCCGCGGGCTACTTCGAGCGGCTGCCCGCGCGGCTGCGCGCGCGGCTGGCGCCGGGCGGGCGCGCGCGTGTGCCGGCCTGGGCGGTGGCGCTCGCGGCCGGGCTCGTGGTCGCGGTGGCCGCCCCGCTGGTGATGCGCGAGCGGCCGGCTGGCGTGGCCCCCGCCGCGGCGCCGCCGGCGGCGGAACCGATGGCCCAGGCGCCCGGTCCCACGGCCACCGCCGCTCCCCTCGCGCCGGCGGAGCCGCAAGCGCGCGTGGGTGGCGGCGCGGCCGGGTCGCGCCTCGCGCGCCGGGAGCGCGGCACGGCCGGAGAGACGAAGGAGGAGCCGGCGCGCGAGCGTGGCCTCGCCTCCGCGATGCCGCCCCCGCCTCCTCACGCCGCGCCGCCGGAGGCCCGGCCGGACGCGCCGGCCCTCGCCGCGAGCGCGCCGGCGGCGGGCGCGGCCGCCCAGGACGCGGCGGCCGCCGAGGAGGAGGACGAAGCGACGGCGCTGGTCAGCGACGACTCCGCGCCGCGGCGCAAGAGCGCGGCGCCCGCGCGCGGCGCGCTGGGCAACCGGGGCCGTGGGGCGGTGGTCGCCGACGAGCGCTTCCGGGCGCTGTCGAGCCGCACCACGCGCAGCGCCGCCGAGGCGCGGTCGCTCCGCGACGCCTGGCTCGCGTTCGTCGCCGAGGCCCCGGACGGCCCGCACGCGGACGACGCGCGGCTCCGTGCGCTCGAAGCCGGCGCCGCCGCCTGGCGTCTGGGCGGCCGGCCCGAGGACCGCGCGGCGCTCGAGCACGACGGCCGCGAGTACCTGCGCCGTGCCGACGGCGCGCACAAGGAGCGCGTGCGCGCGCTGCTGGCCGGGCTGGAGCCCTAGCGGGCTTCGCGCCGCGCCAGCTTGCTGTGCCGGAAGCCGTACGCGAAGTAGATCACGACGCCCGCCAGCATCCACACGCCGAACCGGTACCAGGCGGTGGCCGGCAGCCCGAGCATCACGTACAGGCAGGCCAACGCGCCCGCCGGCGCCACCAGCCAGACGTAGGGGACGCGGAACGGCCGCGGGCGATCGGGGTCCTTGATCCGCAGCGCGAGCACGCCGAGGCAGACGACCATGAACGCGAACAGGGTGCCGATGTTCGTGAGGTCGTAGGTCTCGTCGTCGTCCAGGAACGTGGCCCCCAGGGCCACCAGCACCCCGGTGAGGATCGTGGTCACGTGCGGCGTGCGGTACTTCGGGTGGACCGAACGGAACCAGGGCGGGAGCAGGCCGTCGCGGCTCATCGAGAAGAAGATGCGCGGCTGGCCGAGCTGGAACACGAGCAGGACCGCGGTCATCGAGATGATCGCGCCCAGCGACACGATGGCCTGTCCCCAGGCCAGGCCGGCCGATTCGAACGCGCGCGCCAGCGGGTCGGAGCCCTTGAGCTGGGTGTACGGCACCAGGCCGGTGGCCACCAGGCCCACCACCGCGTAGATCACCGTGCAGACCACCAGCGAGCCCAGGATGCCGCGAGGCATGCTCTTCTGCGGGTCGCGCGTCTCCTCGGCCGCGGTCGAGACCGCGTCGAAGCCGATGTAGGCGAAGAACACGATGGCCGCGCCCTGGTGGATGCCGCGCCAACCGTTCGGCGCGAAGGGCGTCCAGTTCGCCGGTTCCAGGTAGAACGCCCCCACGCCCACGAACATGGCCAGCACGGCCAGCTTCAGCACCACCATCGCGTTGTTGACGCGCGCGCTCTCCCGGATGCCGATCACGAGGACCCAGGTGATCAGCGCCACGATCACGATCCCGGGCACGTTGATCGCGAGGCGATGGCCGAAGACGACGGGCAGCTCGCCCAGCCGCTCGGGATGCGAGAACAAGACGTCGCGGTAGCTGGTGGAGAGCCAGAACGGCATCTCCAGGCCGAACGCACGCAGGAACGAGCTGAAGTACCCGGCCCAGGCGATGGCCACCGCCACGTTGCCCACCGCGTACTCCAGCACCAGGTCCCAGCCGATGGTCCAGGCGACCAGCTCCCCGAGCGTGGCGTAGGCGTAGGTGTAGGCGCTGCCGGAGATCGGGATCAGCGAGGTCAGCTCCGCGTAGCACAGGCCGGCCAGCGCGCACACGCCGCCGAGCAGGATGAACGAGAGCACCAGGGCCGGCCCCGCGCCGTAGCGCACGACCGTGCCGTCGGGGGCCACCTCGCCGACGGCGGCGGTGCCGATGCTGGTGAAGATGCCGGCGCCGATCACGGCTCCGATGCCGAGCATGACCAGGTCGAAGGTGCCGAGCGTGCGCCGCAGGGCACGGCCGCCCTCCTCCTGCTCCGTCACCGTGGCCTGGATGTCCGCCA
>DATBIZ010000039.1:0-2790 GCA_036556645.1 Vicinamibacteria bacterium
CGACGGCGACCGCAACCACCTGCTGCTGGAGAAGCTGCGAGGCCTGCCCGACGAGCGGCGGGGCGCGCGGTTCACCAGCGCGGTCGCGGTGGCGCGCGGCGACGAGGTGCTCTTCCAGGCCGAGGAGAACGTCGAGGGGCGCATCGCCGCCGAGCCGCGCGGGCGGTACGGGTTCGGTTACGACCCGCTCTTCTTCTATCCGCCGTTCGGCTGCACGTTCGGCGAGGCGGCGCCGGCCGACAAGGACCGCGTCAGCCACCGCGGCAAGGCGTTCGCGCGCCTCCGCGAGTTCCTCAGCCGGTGGCCGGCTTCGCGGCCCTGAGCGGCAGCTCGCCCACGATCCCCTTCTGGACCGCCACCAGCTCGCGGATGCCCTTGTCCGCGGCGGCCATCAGCGCGTGCATCTCCTCGTCGCTGAAGGGCGTGTCCTCGGCCGTGCCCTGCACCTCTACGAACAGGCCGCGGCCGGTCTTCACGATGTTCATGTCCACCTCGGCGCTCGAGTCCTCGTCGTAGTTCAGGTCGAGGAGCACCGCCCCGCCGACCTTGCCCACGGAGGTGGCGGCCACGAAGTCCAGCACCGGCAGCTCGGTGAAGGCGCCCTGGCCCTTCAGGTGCTTGAGCGCGTCCACCACCGCCACGAACGCGCCGGTGATCGAGGCGGTGCGGGTGCCGCCGTCGGCCTGGATCACGTCGCAGTCGATCCACAGCGTCCGCTCGCCCAGCGCCTTCAAGTCCACCACCGCGCGCAGCGAGCGGCCGATCAGGCGCTGGATCTCCTGCGTGCGGCCCGACGGCTTGCCCCGGGTCGCTTCGCGCTGCATGCGCGTTCCGGTGGCGCGCGGGAGCATGCCGTATTCGGACGTGATCCATCCCTCGCCCTGTCCCTTCAGGAAGGGCGGCACGCGCTCCTCGACGCTGGCGGTGCAGATCACCTTGGTCTCGCCGACCTCGATCAGCGCCGAGCCTTCCGCGTGCTTGATGTAGCGCGGCGTGATCGTCACCGGCCGGAGCTGGTCGGGGGCCCGTCCGTCGCTGCGCATGGTCCTCCGCTGCCGCGAAAAGAGCGTGGGGTCGATCTTCTGACGAAAGTCGCCGATGCGGAAGCTCACCGGGACGTCATCTCGGTGTCCGGCCGCGCCGCCACCGTCTCCGCGGTGAGCCCGTAGAGGCGGCGGTAGTGCTCGCGATGCGCGAGGATCCCGCTCACGTAGCCCCGCGTCTCGGGGTAGGGGATGCTCTCGATGAACTCCTCGGCGCTGGCCTGCGGGCGCGCCGACGCCCACACCCCGGTGCGGCCCGGACCCGCGTTGTAGGCCGCGAGCGCGCGCTCCACGCGGCCGCCGAACGCGTCGAGCAGGCGGCGGAAGTAGCGCGCGCCGAGGCGCAGCCCGGCCTCGGGCTGGAAGAGCGTCTTCTCGGTGTAGCGCATGCCGAGCGAGCGGGCGAGGCTGCGGCCGGTGGAGGGCAGGATCTGCATCAGGCCGCGCGCACCGGCCACGCTCACCGCGGTCGGGTCGAACGTGGACTCCTGCCAGATGAGCCCGGCCAGCAGCGCCGGGTCGAGGTTCTCCCGCCGCGCCGCCTCGACCAGCAGCTCCTCGTATTCGACCGGGTAGAGGATCCGCCAGGCGGGGTCCGGCATCGCGTCGCCGTCCGCGCTCATCCATTCCGGGTAGGCGCGCCGCAGCGAGTTGATAGCGGGCCGCAGGGCGCCGCGCCGCCAGTCGAGCCAGGCCAGCGTGGCATGGACCTGCGCGGTGGCCGGCACCGTGCGCAGCTCGTCGGCGGCTTCGCCCCAACGGTTGATCAGCAGCCATTGCTGCACGCGCGTGCGCGAAGGCTCGGCCACCTGCACCGGGCCCGGCACCGGCGGCGTGGCCGCGGGATGCGTGGACGAGGCGCCGGTGCGCACGTGGTCGAGCGCCTCCGCCGCCCGCTGGCCGTGGTAGAGGTGCTTGAACCGCCGCACCGTCTCCTGGTAGAGCGCGCGCGCCAGCTCGGCCTGGCCCAGCGCGGCGCGCGCGCGGCCCGCCCAGTAGAGGAAGCGCGCCTCGAACGTGCCGTGCGGCGTCTGGCCGGCGCCGCCCTCGAGGCGCTCCGCCGCCGGCGCGTAGCGGCCGGCGGGGAACGCCTCGAGCAGCCGGCGGTAGTACGGGACGGCGTCGGCCTCGAGGCCGTCGCGATGGTTGATGAACGCCATCGTGACCAGCGCCTCTTCGGCCCACGGCGTGCCGGGGTGCCGCGAGACGACCGCCTCGTACGCGGAGGTGCCGCCTCCGCGGCGCTGCGTGATGCGCGCGCGCAGGAACGCCGCCTCGGCCGCGAAGGCGGAAGCGGCGGGCACCGCGGCGAGCAGGGGAAGCGCCTGCCGGTCGCGGTCGCGCGCGATCAGCGCGCGGGCGGCGATCACGCGCGCCTCGCCGGCCTGGTCCGCGGAGAGCGCGCGCCGGATCAGCGACTGGGCGAGCGGCAGCGCCTCGGAGTGGCGTCCGGCGGCGGACAGGGCGCGCGCCCGCGCGAGGTCGCGCCGCTCGCGCTCGGCCGGCGGCGCCGCCGGTACGAAGGCCGCCAGGGCCCGCAGGCGCGGCGCGGCGAGCTTCGCCTGGTCGGAGGCGGGATGGTCGGTCTGCAAGCGGTCGTAGGCCGCAGCCGCCGCGCGCCGATCGCCCCGCCGCTCGTGGATCGAGGCGAGCCGCAGCAGGGCGTCGGGCTGCCGCGCGGAGCACTCGGCCGCCATCCGCTCGAGGAGCGGAACGGCCTGGTCGCCCCGGCCGGAGGCGGCGAGCG
>DATBIZ010000040.1:0-5263 GCA_036556645.1 Vicinamibacteria bacterium
ATCCGGCACAGGCCTTTCCTCCGATCCCTCCGGGCAGCCGGATCCGCAGCATCACGCTGATCCATGACGAGGGCACGGACGCGATATCCCTCCCGCACGAGCCGGGGGGCGTCGGCCTCGCCGTGGTGGACAACATCTACATCAACGGGAAGAAGATCCGCCGCGGCACCGGCGTCATGCCCCATCCCCGGGACGACGACGACGGCGACTGCGACAACGACGGCATGAAGGACGAGGACGACGAAGACGACGACAACGACGGCACCCACGACGAGTGGGACGCGGACGACGACAACGACGGGATCGACGATGTGGACGCCGTGCTGAGCCTGCAGGACATCGGTGCCATCCTGATGAAGTTCGTCCACTAGAGCCGCCGCGGACTCGCGGCACGACGCGGCGCGAGCGCCGCAGCCCCTGGCCGCCGCTCCTCCAAAGCGGCGGCCAGGGGCTGGCGGACGGCGGCCCACTTGACGATCGCTCCGCGCGCCCCTAGTGTGCGCGCCGCGTGCGACCCGGACGCCTCGTCTCCGTAGACGCCTACCGCGGCTTCGTCATGCTGCTGCTGCTGGGCGAGGTCCTGCGGTTCTGCGCGGTCGCGTCGGCGCGGCCGGATTCGGCCTCCTGGGCCTTCCTCTGCCACCACCAGTCGCACGTCGCGTGGACCGGCGCCTCGCTGCACGACCTCATCCAGCCGTCGTTCTCGCTGCTGGTCGGCACCGCGCTGGCGTTCTCGGTGGCCTCGCGGGCGGCGGCGGGGCAGTCGCGGGCGAAGATGCTCGGCCACGCCGCCTGGCGCGCGCTGGTGCTGGTGGTGCTCGGCATCTGGCTGCGCTCGATCGGGCGGCCGCAGACCTACTTCACGTTCGAGGACACCCTGACCCAGATCGGCCTGGGCTACCTGCCGCTCTTCCTGCTCGCCCGCGGCTCACGCCGCGAGCAGTGGGCCGCGCTGGCCGTGGTCCTCGTCGGCTACTGGGCGCTCTTCGCGCTCTATCCCGCGCCGCCGCCGGACTTCGAGTACGCGACCGTGGGCGTGCCGGCGGACTGGCCGCACCACGACACCGGCCTCGCCGCGCACTGGAACAAGAACAGCAACCTGGCCTGGGCCTTCGACGTCTGGTTCCTGAACCTGTTCCCGCGCGAGCAGCCCTTCGTGGCCAACCGCGGCGGGTACGCCACGCTGAGCTTCATCCCGACGCTGGGCACGATGATCCTGGGCCTGCTCGCCGGCAACGTCCTGCGCGACCCGCAGCGCACGCCGCCGGCCAAGCTCCGCTGGCTGACCGTGGCCGGCGCGGGCGGCGTGGCGGCGGGCGTCCTGTTGCACGCGCTGGGGATCAACCCGCTGGTCAAGAGGATCTGGACGCCGAGCTTCACGCTCTGGAGCGGCGGCGTCTGCTTCCTGATCCTGGCCGGCGCCTTCTACCTGATCGACGTGCGCGGCCACCGCCGCGGGGCGTTCCCGCTGGTGGTCCTGGGCATGAACTCGATCGCGGCCTACTGCCTCTACGAGGTCGGCGCGCGCTTCATCGCGGACAGCCTCACCACGCACCTCGGGCGCGCGTTCACGGGGTTCGGCGAGGCCTACGCGCCGTTCACGCTCGGCCTCGCCACCCTCGGCGTGATGTGGCTCGTCCTCTACTGGATGTACCGCCGCGGGATCTTCCTGCGGATCTGAACCATCAGATGCAGGCGATGCAGTCGATCTCGACCAGCGAGTTGCCGGGGATCCCGCCCGCGGCCGCGATGGTGGTGCGCACTCCCGGCTCCGGGCCGAAGCGGCCGAGGAACACCTCGTTCATCGCCTGGTAGTCCTTCAGGTCGTTCAGGTACACGTTGACCTTCAGGACCTTCTCCATCGAGGAGCCCACGCTCTCGAGCCGCTTCTGGATCTCGTCGAGCACGTGTTTGGTGTGCGCCTTGATGTCGCCCTCGAAGTGCGCGCCGATCCCGGAGATGAAGACCAGGTTGCCGTAGCTGACCACGCCGCTGAACAGCGGCGTCTTCTCCGGGCGCTTGCCGCCCGACCAGTGGACCTTCTTGACCGGGGCCCCGCCCGCGGGCTCGGCCGCGGCGGCGGTGGTCGCGGCGGCCGAGGCGACCGCGACCGCCGGCGCCTTCTTCAGGAACGTCCTCCGGCTCGATCTCGCCATGATGCCTCCCGTTAGCGCGCCGACCAGCGCGGATCGCCGGTCGTGCGGTAGTCCTTGGGCAGCGTCTGCCAGTCCGGCCGCGCCAGGCCGTTGAGGTCGTAGACGACCTTCCCGTCGCGCAGCGTCATCTCGCAGGTCAGCTTCCGGTTCGCGCGCAGGCGCCCGCCGAACGAGTCCACGAAGCCGAACGCGCCGTTCTCCAGCCGCAGCACCGCCACGTCGGCCGGGGAGCCGACCGAGAGGTTCCCGAGCTGCTCCTGCTTGATCTGGCGCGCCGGGTTCCAGGTGGAGATGCGGATCACGTCGTCCAGGCTCATGCCGAGCGCGAGGAACTTGCTCATCACGTTGAGCATGTCCTTCATGCCCGCGTTCATGCTGCCCACGTGCAGGTCCGTCGAGATCGAGTCGGGCCAGAAGCCCTCCCTGGTCGCCGGCACGGCCACGCGCCAGGCGAAGCTGCCGCCGCCGTGGCCGACGTCGAAGATCACGCCGCGCTTGCGGCCCTCCCACAGGCCGGGGTTCACCTTCCCGTCCACCAGCTCGTCGCGCAGGCCGGAGTACATGTGGGTGTAGATGTCGCCCGGCCGCAGCTTCTTGGTGACCAGCTCCGCCACCGGCCGCTCCGGCTTGTTCGCGCCGAAGTCCACCATCACCGGGATGTTCGCGAGCGTGCCGGCCTGCACGGCCTGCTCGATCGGCGTCCACTCCGGCCCGCGGTAGTGCGCGGTCTTGATCCCCACCACGACCCCCGGGTACCTCTTCGCCATGTCCGCGGTCGGCTGGGCCTGCATGTCGGCCAGCTCGTGCTCGTACTGCTCGCCGCGCATGCCGTGGCCGACGATGTTCAGGAACGACAGCACGCGCGTGCGCACGCGGTCGATGACCCGGCCCTTGAAGTCCTCGAAGTTGCGCCAGCCCGCGCCGCCCACGTCCACGACGGTGGTGACGCCCACGCGGAAGGTGAAGCCGTCCGGGGAGACGCTGTTGTCGCCCGCGTAGGACCCCTTCTCGCCGGTGCCGGTGTAGACGTGCGCGTGGATGTCCACGAGGCCCGGCGTCACGTAGAGGCCGCCGACGTCGACGACCTTGAAGGCCTCCGCGGGGTCGATCCTCGCCGCCACCGCCGCCACCTTCCCCCCGGCGATGGCCACGTCGCGCACCGCGCTCACGTTGCTGCGCGGGTCGATCACGTGGCCCCCGCGCAGCAGCACGTCGTACCGAGGCTCGGCCGCCTCCGCCCGTCCGACCATCATCGTCGCCGCCAGCGTCACCCAGAGACCCTTGCGCATTCCCTCAAGCCCTCCCGCGCGCCGCGCGGCGCCGCGCTGTCCAACGTCCACCGAGGTACTCGCCCATGTCGAGCGCCCCGGACATCTCGTCCCCCTGCACCTGGCCCGTGAACGTGTAGTTGAGCGCGTCGCCGGTGCTCTCGCCGATCGCGCTGCGGAAGCGGACGCGGTCGCCGTCGATCGTGCCGCTCAGGTCGCGCGCGAGGAAGTCGCCCACGTGCGTGCCGTCGAGGTCGCTGCCGCGCTGCCGCAGGTGCACGGTGTGCCGCGACGACCCCGCCGCGTATTCGACCTGCACGTCCCACGACCCCGACAGGTCGGCCGCGGCCGCGGCTGGAGGCGGCGGCGGCGCCGGGCGCGGCGCGCCGGCGAGCACGGCGTGGATCCGCTCGGCCACGGTCTTCTCGTCCCCGGGCGACATCATGTACGGCCCGATCCGCAGGCCGGTGAGCGCGGCGTCGCCGTCTCCCCGGGCGGGGAAGATCGCCACCCGCGGCTCGCTCTCGAACAGCGTCCGCACCACGGCTTCGCCGGTGAGCCCGAGGGCGTCGCGGTTCCAGAGGATGCGCAGCGTCGGCATCCGGTTCGAGAGGCCGGCGGGCTGGGTCACGGAGGTCGTGACGCCCTCGATCGCGGAGACCCGCTTCGCGATGTGCTCGAGCCAGGCCGTCCACTGGCGGAACTCGGCCTCGTGATCGCGCTTCATCCACATCTCGACCGCCATCAGCATGCCGATGGCTTCCTCCTTGCCGACCTTGTAGCCGCGTCCGGGCCCGTGATGCGGCGCGCTGTGCACCCAGGCCGCCTTGACCAGGTCCTTGCGGCCCAGCAGCAACCCCGCGGCCTGCGGCCCGCGCAGGCACTTGCCGCCGCTGTAGGCGACCAGCGCGGCGCCCGCCTGCAGGTGCACGTTGGGCACGGTGAGGATCTCGGCGGCGGCGTCCACCAGCACCGGCACCCCGCGCGGGGTCGCGATCGACGCGATCACCCTGGTGCTGAGCGGGCTCTCGTCCGCCTGGGGGCCGGCCAGGACGTAGACGAGCGCGGTGCGCGGCCCCAGGGCCGCTTCCAGCTCCGCGGGCGTCGAGCACTCGACCACGCGCACGCCCACCGCGCGCAGCGCGGCGTCGTACACGTTGCGCGAGTGCTTCGGGATGATGACCTCGTCCTTCGCGAAGCCGGTCAGGTTCGGGATGCGGACGTGCAGGTCGGGGTTGCCGCCGGCCACGCAGGCCGCGGTCGCGTGGGTGAGCGCGGCCGAGCAGCCCGAGGTGACCAGGCCCCATTCCGCGCCGGTCAGCTCCGCCAGGCGCGCCCCCACCCCCTCCGCCAGCTCGTCGAGGTGCACGTAGCGCTGGGCGGCCGCGTCCATGGCCGCGCGCACCTCGGGCAGCATCAGCGAGCCGCTGATGATGGTGAACGTGCCGCGCGCGTTGACCACCGGCCGCACGCCGATGGACTGGTAGATCTCGCGGCCCAGGCGCAGCCCGCCGCGGGCGGCCGCGCCCGCCGCGTCGGACACGGCCCGCGCCGCGGCCACGGTCTGCGCCCGGAGCAGGCCCGGCACCGCGAGCAGGGCTCCCGCGAGCCCGCCGCGCTTGAACAGCTCCCGACGGCTGATTTCGCCCATGTTCCCGTTCCTCTGTGTGCTCTGTGCCCCCGTGGCGTCGCAACCGGAAGCGGCTACGGCCGCGGGTGCGTCTTCTTCCATTCCTCGAACGCCCTCTCCAGCTCGGGGCTCAGGGTGGGGTAGATGTCCCGCGCGCGGTACTTCGTCCCCTGGATCATCTCGCGCTTGAACGTCTCCACGTAGACGGT
>DATBIZ010000041.1:0-8755 GCA_036556645.1 Vicinamibacteria bacterium
CCGGGAGGGAGACGGGGGATTCTAGCGCGCGGCGGCCCCGGCGGGAACCGTGGTCCCGAGCCTCACCGCGGTGGCCCTGGCCGGTATCTCGGCCCGAAAGGCTGGCTCGGGGCCCGGGCCCCACGCGTCACGGGTGGCCTCGACGCGTCCGGCCGAACCAACCCGGGCGCGTGGCCGTCACCGGGGCCTCCGCCGCGGCCGCCGCGGCGGCCGTGGGCGTGAGGATCACCTGGAAGGAGACCGCTTCGTCCTGGTCGCCGAAGTTGGCCAGGACCAGGGTGTAGGTGCCGGCGGTGGCGCCGGCGACGCTCACCCTTCTCGGCTTGCCGCCGGCAAACGAGGTGGCGGCATACGTGCACTGGTCGGCCTCCCACATCTCGGCCGTGCACTGCCCGCGGGCGATCCAGACCAGGATCACGCTGGCCGGGAACGTGTAGTCGATCACGGCCTCGAGGGTGCCCGTGCGGTCGGTGCTGAAGTAGTCGCCGAACGCGAACCCCGACGGGACCTGGTAGGTCCCGTCGTGCACGACGCGAGGCGGCGGGGGGGGCGGCTGTGTGGTGACCGGGGTGGGAGTGTTGTTGCCGTCGCCGTCGCAGGAGGGCAGCACCGCCAGGCCGAGGGCCGCGGCGATCGCGCAGAGCAGGGGAGAGGCGGTCCGCCACGACGGAGCGTGCGACATGTTTCCTCCTCGCTCGAACTACGAACCAGAGGACCGGTCGCTCACCAGTTGACGGCAGGCGTCACGGGACGTGCGCGTAAGGTAGCACGAAACGGGCGCCGTCCTCACGCGAAGCGGCCGGCGCCGGGCGCCGTCCGGTGCCGGCCGCGGGGGCGAGACCGCGAAAGCGGCTACGGCTTGACGATGATCTTCACCGCGCCGTCCTCCTTCTCCGTGAACGCCGCGTAGGCCGCGGGCACCTCGTCGAGCGTGATCCGGTGCGTGATCACGAACGTGGGGTCGATCTCGCCCCGCTCGACGCGCTCGAGCAGCGGCCGGAGGTAGCGGTGCACGGGCGTCTGCCCGGCCTTGATGGTGAGGCCGCGGTTGACCACGGCGCCGAACGGCACCTTGCTGAGCAGGCCGCCGTACACGCCGATCACGGAGACGGTGCCTCCGTTGCGGACGGACATGATCGCCTGCCGCAGCGCCGGCGGCCGGTCGGACTGCATCATCGCGGCCTGCTTGACGCGGTCGTAGACCCCGGCGATCCCGGGCAGATGTCCTTCGAGGCCCACCGCGTCGATGCACGCGTCGGGACCGCGGCCCCCGGTGACCTCCTTCAGGTACTCCGAGAGGTCCACGTCTTCGTAGTTGACGGTCTCCGCGCCCGCTTCGTCGCGGGCCATGGCCAGCCGGGCCGGGAAGCGGTCGATGGCGATCACCCGCTCCGCGCCGAGCAGCCGCGCGCTCGCGATCGCGAACTGCCCGACCGGCCCGCAGCCCCACACCGCGACCGTGTCGCCCGGCTGGATGTTGCAGTTCTCCGCCCCGAAGTAGCCGGTGGGGAAGATGTCGGTGAGGAAGAGCACCTGCTCGTCGCTGAGCCCGTTCTCGATCTTCAGGTGGTTGACGTCGGAGTAGGGAACGCGCACGTATTGGGCCTGCCCGCCGGCGTACCCGCCCGTCAGGTGCGAGTAGCCGTAGATCCCGCAGGGCGAGTGGCCCCACATCTTCTCCGCCATCCAGGCGTTCGGGTTGGAGTTCTCGCAGCCGGAGGTCAGGCCCTGCCGGCAGAAGAAGCAGCTCCCGCAGGAGATGGGGAAGGGCACCACCACGCGGTCGCCGACGCGGAGGTTCGTCACCGCCGGACCGGTCTCCACCACCTCGCCCATGAACTCGTGGCCGAGGATGTCGCCCTTCACCATCGAGGGGACGAAGCCGTTGTACAGGTGCAGGTCCGAGCCGCAGATCGCGGCCGTGGTCACGCGGACGATCGCGTCGCGCGGGTTGATGATCGCGGGGTCCGGGACGTCCTCGACGCGGAGGTCCCGCTTGCCGTACCAGCAGTTTGCTCTCATGGCTCAGCTCGCTCTCCGGTTCAACGGTTGACCAGGCTGGGGTCGAAGTTGGCGGCCCGCTCCGCCAGGGAACTCTCGGGGCCGACGCTCGGGCGCCACGCCGAGCGGCCCGACGGCTGGCCTTCCGTGGTGGGCACCTCCCCGGTCTCCAGGATCGCCTTGAGCCTCCGCAGCTCCTGCGGGATCTGCTGGCTCGGCTCCTCCCCGAACAGCTTCGCCACCAGCGCGCCCACCTGGCCGCCCAGCGGCTGATACCGCATCTGCACGCGCACGATCGTGCCGCGGTTGCCCGGCGCGTTCATGAAGCGCACGGTCCCCGCGTGCTCGACGTCGGAGCCCGGAAGCGAGCGCCACGAGATCCGCTCGCCGGGCCGGTCGTCCACGATCTCCGCGTCCCACTCCACGCGCGCGCCGGCGGGGGCCTTCGCCACCCAGTGCGACAGGCGGTCGCCGCGGACCTCGACCGACTCGACGTGGGTCATGAACCGCGGCAGGTTCGTGAAGTCGCGCCAGAACGCGTAGCACTCCTGCGGCGAGCGGTTCACGATCAGGCTCTTCTGCACGGCGACGCCGCGGCCGGCGCGCGCGCGCCCGGCCGGGGCCGCTCCCTCGGCGGCATCCTCCGGCTGGTCGCCGGACGCCCAGGCGTCGCCCGCCCCGTTCGACGCGCCGTCGCCGCTGAGCTGCCGGCCGGCGAGGAAGTCCGCCGCGCCCACGCCCACGACCGCCGCGATCGCGGCGGCCACCCGCCCGCGGTCCGCGTCTTCGTCCTGCGCGAGCGCGTTGCTCAGCAGCGCGACGTCCATCACGTCGCCCGCCACGCGCGCCCACAGCCACCCCGCCGGCCGCTCCTGGGTCAGGATGCCGATGCCGGTGGCGATCTCGCGCGCGCCGCAGGCCCGCATCAGGCCGTTGCGCTCGCTGACCCCGATCAGCCGCGCCACCTCGCGCGGCGCCAGGACCTGCGCCACGCCCAGCCCGATGCTGAACCAGCCCAGCGCGGTGGCCATGCGCTCGGACCCGTGTTCCGTCCGACCTGCGTCTTGGCGGCCGAGACCTCCGGCCGATTCGTAGGTTGCCATTGCTTCTCCTCGCTCGGGCGTGGCGGCGGCCGCCTTCCCGGCCGCGGCCCGCCCCGGGTTTGTGGGTTTCAGTCGCCCGCGCCCGCCACGATCAAACGGGCCCGGACCACGAAACGATCCGGCGCGTCGCCGACCAGGTAGAACGGGTAGCAGGTCACGAGCGTCACGGACGGCTCCGCGGTGGCCCCGAGGACGTCGGTGCGCGTGGGCTCCACGATCGCGGTGGCCTCCACCACGTATTCGTACCGCCCACGCGGGGTGGTGATGCGCACGATGTCGTCCTCGCGCACGTCCTTCAGCGCCCGGAAGAACGTGTCGCGATGGCCGGCGAGCACGACGTTGCCGGCTTCTCCGGGCCGCGGCGTGCCCGGCAGGTGGCCGACCGCCCGCCGCAGCGTGCGCGCGTCGATGCCCTCGGCGATGATCGCCCGCAGGTTCAACCGCGGGATCTCGATCCGGCCCACGAGCTCCGCGTCGGCGGCCGCAGGCCTCGCGGACGGCGCCGGCGTCGGATGCGGGGCGGGGTCCACCGGGATGACGTGCCGGGGGCGCGTGGCGGCGACCGGCGGCTCCAGCGCGGCGCGCCGGTCGACGATCAGCTGCTCGAGGCGCCGCTCCTGGAAGTAGCCGTACAGACGCGCGTCCGCGGTGATGGCGGCCCATCCGCCGACCAGGACGACCGCGGCCGCGTAGAGCGACCGCTCGATCCAGGCCAACCGCCGTCTCCGCTCGTCGCGATTCATGTGTGCCTTGGTGGTGGCGCGGCACCCGGCGCGCGCGCGCCGGGTGCCTTGGGAACCCGGACGGCGCTCAGCTCCGGCGGCGGACGATCCGCATCCCGAGACCTCCGGCCAGCGCCAGCAGGCCGGACAGGCCCATCAGCGGAAGCGGGCTGGCGGTCGCCGGAAGCCGCCCCGAGGTGTCCTGGTCGGCGTCCGCGGTCGTGGTGCCGGTGGTCTCCTGCGGCGCGTTCGCGCCGGTGCTCGTGGTCGAGCGCCCGGCCGTGGTGGCGGGCATGTTCCGCTGCGTGCCGGTCGAGCCCGTGGTGGCCGACGTGCCGGTGGTCCCGGTGACGTCCTCGGCGGTGGTCCGGGTGTTGCGCGCGTCGTTGCCGGTCGGGTCGGCGGTCGTGCCGCGATCCTGCGCGTTCGCACTGGCTGCCGAGGTGCCGGTCGCGGTGCTGCCGGTGGTGCCCATCGTGCCCGTCGTGGACGAGCCGGTCGTGCCGGAGCTGGCCGTCACGTTCGCGGCGTGGAACGTGCCGTTCATGTCGTGGTAGCGCACGGTGACGTTCGATCCCTGCGACAGGCTGCCGGGCCGGGTGGTGTTGTTGTCGATCATGAAGGTCATCTGCCGGCCGTCGGCAGTGGAGATGACGAGCTGGTTCGAGGTGGACGAGACGACGGTACCGGACGCGCTCTGCTCCGACTGGGCCATGACCGGGGCCGACAGGGCCAGCGCCAGGACGCTCAAGACGCAAACGAGTGACCGCTTCATCGTGTTGCCTCCTTCGTCGGTGCGCCGGGCGGCGCACCGAATTTGCGGTTCGGGGACGATCGATGGGATTCCGGAGCAGCAAGTCCGGTGCCATCGGGAGCAATTCCGCGAACGCGGCCTAAACGTGAGCCCTTCGGGGACTTGACGGAGCAGGGAGCCGGCCGTGGCGGTCCCCTGCCTCGCCGCAATTCGTACAACGAGGGCGGTAGGCGGATGTATACATGAGGATGCGGGGCGGCGGGGAGCGGACGATGGGCGCAGGGATCGTCGTGCTGGCGGTCGCGTTGGCGGCACCTGGAGCGGATGAAATCGCCCTGGCGCCGGGGCCGGGGTCCCCGATCGCGGTCGGCAGGGGACCGGTGGACGTGATCGCGCGCGACCTCGACGGCGACGGCCGCACGGACCTCGCGGTCGCCGCGCGCGAGGGCGTGGTGCTGCTGCGCGGCGACGGCCGAGGCGCGTTCACGGCCGCCGGCGCGCCGCTGGCGGCGGCGGGGCCGCCGCACCTGCTGGCCAGCGGCGACCTCGACCGCGACGGAAGGCCGGACCTCGTCGCCACGAGCCACGACACGCACGAGATCACGGCGTGGCGGTCGGTGGGCGGCGGCCGGTTCGAGGCGATGCCGTGGTCGCCCGCGGCCGCTCTTCCCTCCGGCCGCGCGCACAACCACGGCCTCGCCGTGGCCGACCTCGACGGCGACGGCTGGCTCGACGTCACCACCGCGGACGACGAGGCGCACGTGCTGGCGGTGCTGCGGGGCGGCCCCGCCGGGTGGCGCCCGGCCGAGGCGCGCACGTTCCCGGTGGGCGACAGCCCTTACCCGCACGCGCTCGGCGACCTCGACCGCGACGGCCACCTCGACGCCGTCGTGCCGAACACCGGCAGCGCTTCGCTCAGCGTGCTCCGCGGCGACGGCCGCGGCGGCTTCGCGCCGGCGCCGGGCGCGCCGGTGGCCGTGCCGCCGCGCCCGTTCTACGTCGCGCTCGGGGACGTGGACGGCACCGGCGCGCTGGACGCGATCGTGACCCACGACGACCGCAGCACGGTCAGCGTGCTGCTCGGCGACGGCCGCGGCGGGCTGCGCGCGGCCGCGCCGGTGGCCGTCGGCCACCGCACCTGGAAGACGGCGGTCGCGGACTTCGACCAGGACGGCCGGCCCGACCTCGTCCTGGCCGGCGAAGGCCGCGTGAGCGTGCTCGCCGGCGACGGCCGGGGCCGCTTCCGCGCCGTCCGCGGCTCGCCGTTCAGGGTCGGCGGCGGGGCGTGGAGCGTGGCCGTGGCGGACTTCGACGGCGACGGACGGCTCGACGTGGCGACCGCGGACGTCGAGACGGGCACCGTCGCCGTTCTGCTCTCCGCGCGTCCCCGCCGCTGAACTAGAATCCGAGCCCGCGGAGAAGGAGCATCGGGGCCATGAAGCTGAGCCGCCGGGAGAGCCTGCGGGTGGGGATCGCCGGAGCGGTGGCGGCGCTGCATCCGCCGGCCGGCGCGCCGGCGCAGGAGGGGGATACGGTCCACGCGCGCCCGCTCGACCGCGCCACGTTGCTGCGGCTGCTCGGCACGACGCCGGCCACGCCGCCGCCGCTCGCGCCGCAACAGGTGGAGCGCGTGGACCTGGGCGACGTCGTGCGCGAGAAGGTCACCTACGCGGTCGAGGCGGGCGAGCGCGTGCCGGCCTGGGTGTTCGTTCCCCGCAAGGGCACCGCGCCGTTCGCCGCGGTGCTCTGCCATCACCAGCACGGCGGCCAGTTCGGCGTGGGCAAGGACGGCCCCGCGGGCCTCGGCTCCACGCCGGACCAGCACTACGGCATCGAGCTGGCCCGCCGCGGATACGTGACGATCGCGCCCGATGCGCTCTGCTTCGGCGAGCGGCACGACGCGGCGGGCAAGCTCAAGGACGCGGCGTACGAGCGCTTCGAGGCGCTGCACCGGCTGACCGAGGGCAAGACGCTCCAGGGAAAATACGTGTGGGACGCCCGGCGCGCGCTCGACTACCTCGAGTCGCGGCCCGAGGTGGACAAGGCGCGCCTGGGGATGATCGGCCACTCGCTGGGCGGCCAGGAGACGCTGTTCACGGCGGCCTGCGACCCGCGCATCCGCGCCGCCGCCTCGAGCTGCGGGTTCGGCAGCCTGCGCACGCTCAAGCGCGACCGCATCCTGCACAACTTCGCGCTGTTCGTGCCGGGCCTGGCCGAGCACGGCGACTACGGCGCGGTGCTCGCGCTGGTGGCGCCGCGCCCGTTCCTGGTTGCCGCGCGCACGCGCGACCCGATCTTCCCGAAGGACGGGATCGAGGAGACGGTGGCGGCGGCGCGCGCCGCCTACGAGGCGCGGAAGGCCGGAGACCGGCTCGGCACCTCCTACGAGGAAGGGCCGCACGAGTTCTCGCCCGCGCTGCGGCAGGCCGCCTACCAGTGGCTGGACCGCTGGCTTCGATCCGGCTAGGGTCCGGGCTCGGCGAACGAGCGGTGCTGCTTGCCCCGTGAACCCTCGGGCTCCAGGATCTGCTCCAGGTGGTGGCGCAGGTGCCGCACGTAGTCGCGCGCGACGAACTCCAGGGTGACCGGCTCTCCGTCGCCGATATGGCAGGGGGTCGCGAGCCGCTCGGCCGGGATCCGCGCGATCACGTGCGCGGCCTGCGCGTTGAGCTCGGCCCACAGGCTCACGATCGAATGCCATGGCCGGTCCTGGTACCCGCCGAGCGCCACCCAGGACTCCTGCTCGTAGCCGGGAAAGGCGAGCGCGCCGGCCTGCTGCGCGCGGACGAACCGGTGGAGGTTGTTGAGCGCCGAGTCCACCAGGTGGCCGAGCACCTGCTTGCGCGACCACGAGCCCTCGCCGCGCGTCCGCAGGCTGGCATCCTCGCCGACCGCTTCGAGCGCCGGCACCGCCGCCTTCAGGATTCCGACCAGGTCCGTGGCCACGTCGCGCAGGTCCGCCATCGCGTCCGCTCCTTGCCCCCGCGCGATTGTGACACGAGGCGGGGGTGTACTTTGCGCGTAACATGCGGGGTCACGGGCGGGGGCGACCGAACCTGGCGGTCGACGCGCGTCCGATCCGGCCGAGGGGCCGCCGGAGGTGACCGATGATCCGCTGGACGCGCGCCGCCGCCGCCATCGTGCTCGCGGCCGCCGCCGCGGCGCCGGCGCAAGAGCGCGGCGGCTCGCGCGGCTGGCCCACGGCCAAGCCCGCCGAGGTCGGCCTCGACGAAACGGCCCTGGCCGCCTTCGACGCCGAGATCGCGGCCGGCAAGTACGGCCACGTGGACGCGCTGCTCGTGATCCGCCACGGCAGGCTCGCCTACGACCGCGCCTACGGCCACGACTACCGGAAGGTCTACGGCGCCGAAGCCGCGGTTCCCGGGCCGCTCAACCCGCACGACCCCACGGGCCCGTACAACTACTTCAACCCCTGGTGGCACCCCTATTACCGCGGAGGCGACCTGCACACGATGCAGTCGGTGACGAAGACGGTCACCTCGATGGTCGTCGGCGCCGCCACCGGCCGCGGGGAGTTCCCTTCGCTCGACAGGCCCGTATTGAGCTTCTTCGACGCGGCCGCGGTCGCGAACGCGGACCAGCGGAAGAAGAGGATGACGCTGCGGCACCTGCTCACGATGACCGCCGGCCTGGACTGGCGCGAGGACCTGCCCTACGCGGACCCGAACAACACCGCGATGACCATGGAGGCCAGCTTCGACTGGGTGAAGTACACCATCGACCGGCCGATGGCCCATGAGCCCGGCGCCACGTTCCAGTACAACAGCGGCGCCACGCAGCTCCTCGCGCACGTCTTCCGGAAGGCCACCGGCCACGACATCGAGGAGTACGCGGCACGGCACCTCTTCGCGCCGCTGGGTATCGCGCGCTGGTTCTGGAAGCGCTCGCCCTCCGGCCTGGCGGACACGGAAGGCGGCCTCTACCTGACCGTCCACGACATGGCGAAGCTCCCGCAGCTCTACCTGCAGGGTGGCACCTGGAACGGCCGCGCGATCGTGCCGGCGGACTGGGTCAAGGCCTCCGTCACGCCGGCCATCGCGGTGCCGGGCCCGAGCGGGATCCAGTACGGCTACAAGTGGTGGCTCCAGCCGTACGGCGCCGGCGGCCGGCTGGCCTGGGCGGGCTCCGGGTTCGGCGGGCAGCGCCCGATCGCG
>DATBIZ010000042.1:0-5417 GCA_036556645.1 Vicinamibacteria bacterium
CATGCGCCCGGTGCCGGGCTTCTCGCAGTACCGCAGCCCGCTCGAGGGGCTCTACCTCTGCGGCGCCGGCGCGCATCCCGGCGGCGGCGTCACCGGCGCGCCCGGACACAACGCGGCGCGGCAGGTGCTGCGCGACCGGAAGAGGCGGGCGTCGTGAGCGGCGGCGCGAGCCGCACCGCCGACTTCCTGATCCTCGGCGCCGGCGTGATGGGCGCCTCGATCGCCTTTCACCTCGCGCGCCGCAAGCCGGGGCGGATCGCGGTGGTGGACCAGGGAGGCGTCGCGCACGGCGGCAGCGGACGGTCCTCGGCCCTCGTGCGGATGCACTACAGCTTCCCGCCCGAGGTGCAGCTCGCCGCGGCCAGCCTGGCGACCTTCCGCCACTGGCCGGAAGTGGTCGGGCGTCCCGGTGTCTTCCGGAGGACCGGCTTCATCAGGATCGTGCCCGAAGCAGAGCTGGACCGGATGCGGCGCAACGTCGCCATGCAGCGCTCGCTGGGCGTGAACACGCAGATGCTGGCGGCGGCCGAGCTGCGCGAGGTCGCACCGGGCTGGAGCTTCGACGACGTGCCGGCCGCCGCGTACGAGCCCGACTCGGGCTACGGCGACGGCGCCGCGGTGGCGAACGACTTCCTCTCGCGCGCCCGCGAGATGGGCGCCGCCTACCATCCCGGCACGCGGGTGCGCGCGCTGCGCGCAGCGGGAGGCCGGGTGTGTGGCGTGGAGACGGACACCGGGCCCATCGAGGCGCCCGTCGTGGTGGCGGCCACCGGCCCGTGGAGCCGTGCGCTGCTCGCGCGGGTCGGCTTCGACCTGCCGGTCGAGCCGGAGCTCCACCAGGTCGCCATCCTCAGGAACCCGAAGGCGCTCCCGTCCGCGGGGCCCGCGTGCATCGACTCGATCCTCGCGGTCTACTTCCGGTCCGAGGTGGGCGGCCTCACGCTCGTCGGCGATTTCTTCGGTACGCGCGGGGTGGACCCCGACGACTATCCACAGGCGGCCTCGCCGGACGCGCTCCTGTCCCTCGCCTCGGCGGTCGCCAAGCGCGTCCCCGCCCTCGAGGACGCCAGCCTGGCGCGCGGCATCACCGGCGTCTACGACATGAGCCCCGACGCGCGGCCGATCCTCGGCGAGGTGCCGGGCATCGGCGGCCTGCACGTGGTGGCGGGGTTCTCGGGCATGGGGTTCAAGATCGCGCCCGCGGTGGGACTCGTGATGTCCGAGCTGCTCCTGGACGGCCAGGCCGCCACCGTGGACCTCGCGCCCTTCCGGCCCGGCCGCTTCGCGGAGGGGCGGCCGATCAAGGCAGAGTTCGAATACCGCGACGACTGACCACGATCACGGCCCTCAGGGGCGAGGACGCGAGATGAACGACACGGGGAAGAAGGGCATCCTGGAGCGCCTGGCGGAGGGGCCGGTGCTGGGCGACGGCGGATACCTGCTGGAGCTCGAGAAGCGCGGCTGGGTGCGGGCGGGGCCCTTCACTCCCGAGGTGGTCCTCACGCGGCCCGAAGCCGTGCGCGAGCTGCACGTGGAGTTCCGCGAGGCGGGCGCCGAGGTCCTGCAGGCCCTCACGTTCTACGCCAGCCGGGACAAGCTCGCCACGGTCGGACTCCAGGACCGGCTCGAGGACCTCAACCGGGCCGCCGTCCGCATCGCCCGCGCCGCCGCCGGCGACCGCTGCCTCGTCGCCGGCAACATCAGCCTCACCTGGATGTACGAGGAGGGCAGCGCGGCCGCCGCCGGCCGCGTGCGCGCGAGCTTCGACGAGCAGCTCCGGGTGCAGGTCGAGGAGGGGATCGACTTCGTGATCGGCGAGACGTTCTCGTGGCTCGGCGAAGCCCTGCTGGCGGTGGAGAGCGCGAAGAAGACGAACCTGCCGGTGATGGTGACGATCTGCTTCGAGAACCAGCGCGTCACCAGCGACGGCCGCACGGCCGGGGACGCCGCCCGGGCGCTGGTGGACGCGGGCGCCGACGTGGTCGGAATCAACTGCCTGCGCAACCCCGAGCACACGCTGCCGCTGATCGAGGAGGTGCGCAAGGCGGTGAAGGGCTTCGTCGCGTGTCAGCCGGTGGCCTACCGCACCCCGGCCGACCGGCCCGACTTCACCAGCCTGCCGCAGTTCCCGTTCGAGCTGGACGTCCTGCAGCTCGGGCGCAAGGAGATGGCCGACTACGCCCGGCGCGCGCGCGACCTGGGCGTGAACTACATCGGCGCGTGCTGCGGCACGGTCGCCACGCACATCCGCGAGATGGCGCTCGCGCTCGGGAAGCGGAGCGCGGAGGCCCGGCCCTGGCGGCTCGACTACGCCCGGCCGATGTCCGCGTACGAGTACTACGAGCACAAGGGTTCCTGACCCGGCCGCTCCGCGCACGACGGACACCTCCGTGCGCTGGGCCATCACCGCCCTGCTGTTCCTGGCGAGCTTCGTGGCCTACCTGCTCCGGCAGAACATCCACGTCGCGGCCAAGTTCATGATGCCGGAGCTGGGCCTGACCGAGCTGCAGATGGGCTTCGTCTTCGGCGCGTATTCGTGGGGCTACGCGCTCTTCCAGCTCCCGGGCGGCCTGTTCGGGGAGGCGGTGGGCGCGCGCCGCGCCCTGGCCGTGACCGCGCTGATCTGGGTCGTGATCACGCTGTTCACCGGCCTGGCGCCCGGACGGTGGGTGGTCTCGACCGGCGCGGTGCTCGCCTCGCTGGTCGTCCTGCGGTTCCTGCTCGGCGCGTTCCAGGCGCCGCTGTTCCCGATCGTGGGCGGCGTGATCGCGGAGTGGTTTCCGCCCGGCCGGTGGGCGCTGCCGAACGGGCTCACCAGCGCCGGGCTGACCCTCGGCGCCGCGGCGGCCGCGCCGTTCGTGGCCTGGGCCATGCTCCGCATCGGCTGGCGGGAGTCCTTCCTCGCCGCCGCGCCGTTTGCGCTGCTGATCATCGCGGTGTGGTGGTGGTACGCGACCGACACCCCCGCGCGCCACCCGCGCGTGGGGCCGGCGGAGCTGGCCCTGATCCTGGCCGACCGCGTGCGTTCGACGGAGGCCACCGGCCCGCCGCGCACGGCGGTCCTGCGATCCGTGCTCGCCCGCCGCGACGTCGTGCTGCTCGCGCTGAGCTACTTCGCGATGAACTACGTCTTCTACTTCTTCTCGTACTGGCTCTACATCTACCTCACGGACGTCCGCGGCTTCGGGATCCTGGAGGGGGGCCTGGCCACCACGGTGCCGTGGCTGGCCGGGGCGGTGGGAGCGACCGCCGGCGGCGCCCTCTGCGACCGGCTCTGCCGGCGTCTGGGCCCGCGGTGGGGCGTGCGCATCCCCGGGGCGGGCGGCCTCGTGCTGGTGGCGCTGTTCCTGGCGGCGGGAGCGATGGTGGAGGACGCCGCTCTCGCGGTGGCGCTGCTCGCCCTGTGCTTCGGCTGCACCCAGCTCACCGAAGGTGCCTACTGGGCGAGCGCGGCGTACCTCGGCGGGGCGCACACGCCGGCGGCGGCCGGCGTCATGAACACCGGCGGGAACCTCCCGGGCGTGGTGGTGGGTCCGCTGGTCCCGGTCCTGGTCGCGACCTGCGGGTGGACGGTCGCGCTGGCCACCGGCTCCGCCGCCGCCGTGCTCGGCGCCGCGCTGTGGCTGGCGATCCGCGTGGATCGGCCGGCGCCGGCTGCGGTTGTCGCGGCTCCGGCGCCGGCGCTATAACGTGGCCCACCCGAGGAGGCGAACCATGCCCGGCGACCGCGGCCGCGCCGCCCTGATCGCCGCCGCGTGCGGGATCGCCGCAGCCTCCACGGGCGCGAGCCGTGCCAGCGCGCCGCTCCCCCCTTCACCTCCGACCTTCGAGGTGGCGCTGGAGGAGGCCTGGATCCCGATGCCGGACGGCGTGCGCCTGGCCGCCGACATCTGGCGCCCCCAGGGCCCCGGCGCGAGCGGGCGCTTCCCGGTGCTGCTCGAATACCTGCCCTATCGCAAGACGGAAGCCCGGGGGAGCAGCTATCCGTTGTACGCCTACTTCGTCCGGCGCGGCTATGTCGTCGCCCGGGTGGACATCCGCGGCACCGGCAACAGCGAGGGCACGCTGATCCCCCACGAATACAGCGACGTCGAGAACGCCGACGGCGAGCGCGTGATCGCGTGGCTGGCGAACCAGCCCTTCTCGAACGGCCAGGTCGGCATGTTCGGGATCTCGTGGGGAGGCTTCAACTCGATCCACCTGGCCATGCGCCGCCCGCCCGCGCTGAAGGCGATCGTCGCCGTGGACGCCACCGACGACCTCTACCAGGACGACGTGCACTTCATGGACGGGATCATGCACGTGGACTCCTGGGAGATGAGCATGGACCTCGCCAACGCGATGCCGGGAGCGCCCGACTACGTGATCGACGAGACGTACTTCCAGCAGCGCTTCGACACGCCTCCGTGGATGTTGACCTACAAGCGGCAGCAGCGCGACGGGCCCTTCTGGGACCGCACCGCGCTGAAGACCCGCTACGACGCGATCGCGGTGCCGGCGCTGCTGGTCGGCGGCTGGTACGACGGTTACCGCGACAGCGTCCCGCGCATGCTCCAGCACGTGAAGGCGCCCGTGAAGGCGATCGTGGGCGCCTGGAACCATACGTACCCGCACCATCCGTACCCGAAGCCGGGCTTCGAGTTCCGCCACGAGGCCGTGCGCTGGTTCGACCGCTGGCTCAAGGGACGGGACACCGGCGTCATGGACGAGCCTCGCCTCGCGGTCTACGTCCGCGGCTGGCACCCGCCGGGCCCGTACCTCGAGGAAGCTCCCGGAGAATGGCGCTACGAGGAGGGCTGGCCGGTGCCGCGGATCCGCGAGCGCGTGCTCTTCCCCCGTGCGGACCGTTCCCTGTCCGACACGGCGCCGGCCGAGGCGGCCGACCACCTGCGCTACGTGCCCACCAGCGGCGTGGAGGCGGGCGGCCCCGTGATGTGGTTCGGGGACGTGGCCCCCGACCAGCGGCCGACCGACGCGTTCAGCCTGGTCTACGAGACCCCGCCGCTGGCGGCCCCGCTCGAGATCCTCGGCTTGCCGCGGGCGCTGCTCCAGGTGTCGGCCGACGCCCCGCGCGCGAACTGGTTCGCGCGGCTGGGCGACGTGGCACCCGACGGGAGGGTCACGCTGGTCGCCAGCGCCGGCCAGAACGGCACGCATCGCCTCTCGGCGCGCGACCCGCGGCCGGTCGTCCCCGGGGAGCGTTTCCCGCTCCCGATCGAGATGCACTTCACGTCCTGGGTCTTCGCGAAGGGGCACCGGGTGCGCCTCGCGGTGAGCAATGCGCAATGGCCGATGTTGTGGCCGACTTCCCACGCGATGACCACCACGCTGTACCTCGGGCCGGACGGCACGCGCCTGCTGCTGCCCGTCGTGCCCTACGAGCCCCGCCCGCGGCCGGGCTTCCCGCCCGTCGAGCC
>DATBIZ010000043.1:0-7634 GCA_036556645.1 Vicinamibacteria bacterium
GCGCGGCTACGTGCGGTTCGACGGGGCCTGGGTCACCTCCGAGGAGCGGCGCGCCGCGATCGACGACCGCCGCGCCGCCGCCGAGGAGCGGCGCGCGCGCGCGGAGGCCCATGCGCGCATCCGCGAGGCCGAGGCCCGCGCGCGGGTGGCCGAAGCCGAGGCGTTGCGGGCCGAGGTGGACCTGGCGCGCACGGCGGCGGAGCCAGGCTACAGCGAGCCGGAGCTCGCGGGCCTCGGGTGGACGCCCTGGGTGACCGGGACCTTCGGCGCTCCGGTCTTCTATTCCGCGTTCGCGTATCCCGCCCCTGCTCGTTTCGGCGTCCGCTCGCCCTCGGGGCACGGGTTCGCGCGGCGCCACCACGTCTGCCGCCCCGGGTGCCGCCCTCGGTCGCCCGCGCCCGTCCGGTCCCTGCGGGGACGCGGCGCCCTCAGCGCGGGGCGAGCCTCTCGACCACTCGCGCGGCCAAAGCCTTCGTACGCTCGAGCCGCGGCCCCTCCTCACCGATCCCGCCCACGCTGACGCGGACGAAGACGTCGTCCGTGAGCACGTAGAGCGCGCCGGAGAGGCGATCGCCGACCCAGAACGCCGCGTCGCCGAGCCCGGCCCCCGGCCGGGGTGGGTCCTTCGCGCGCGACGCGGCGGCGGGCGGCGGCGAGAACCTCTCCCTCCAGTAGGCGCGCACGCTGCCGGCGGGCGCCGCCGCCCGCGGCGCGGTCACCGCCACGCTGACCGACTGCACCAGGTCGCCCGTCCGGTAGACGCACTGGGACACGTGGAACCGCCGCGCCGGCGGCGCGCTCGGCACCCGCTCCGACACCGTCTGGCCGTGCAGCCTGCGGACGTCGTCGTCCGAGAGCAGGTGGCACGCATCGGGTGCGGCACCCACGGCGGACGGAAGGAGGGCCGCCACCACCAGGGCGGCCACCCGCTCCCGGCGCGGCCCGCGCGGCGCGACGCCCGGCGCGCTCACCGCGGCCCGAACGGCGTGGCCGACGTCCAGAGCGGCAGCGGCGCCGGCCCGAGATTGACGACCTGCACCGTGTACACGCCGGCCTGCGCGACCGGCGCCTCGAGCGCGGCCACGCCCTCGCTGCTCTCCGCAATGGCCAGCGCCGCTCCGGCCGGGCTCACGAGCACCACGCGGAACGAGCCTCCCGTCTCGGAGACCGCGGCCACGGAGACCGCGCTCGCGCCGGACGGCACGCCGACCGACTGCAGCGCGGATTGCGCCACGCCCAGCACCTGCACGCCGCTCGACGTCGCGCCGGGTCCGCTGGAGGCCGGACCCGCGCCGAACGCGCTCTCGAGGCAGAAGCCGTCCACGTAGGCGATGCCGCGCACGTTGCGCAGCTCGAAGGTGTGCGCGCCGGGGCCGAGGCCGTCGTAACGCGCGCTGGATCCGAACCCGGGATTGCGCGTCGTGCCGTCCGGGCCCGCATAGCCGATCGTCTCCCGGAAGGCGCCGTCGACGTACACGTCCGCGCGGCCGCCCTTCGGGCTGCGCGCGAAGTGGTACACCAGCGCGCCGGAGGCGCCCTCCGGCACCTCGAACGCGAGCGACAGCCCGTGGGCGGCGTCGCGGCCCGTGTTGAACCGGAAGGCGCCGTCCCGGGCGTCCGGATCGCTGGCCTCGTGCCATCCGCGCGAGTAGGCCACCCGCGCGTCGTCCTCCGCGAGGCAGGTGACGGTCGGGGCCGGGTGCTCGCACGACGCGTTGCCGACCAGCCCGTAGGTGGCCGCGAAGGTGGCCGCATCGGCCGCGGTGTCCCCGCGGAGCGTCTGGTCCTGCGCGACGGGATACGTGCGCGCGACCAGGCCGCCGATCAGGTCGCCCGGCTCCGGCCCGCCCACCTTGTCCACGGCCACCACGATCGTGATGGTCCCGTCGGCCGCATACCGGCTCTCCGCGTCCGCGGTCCCCAGGCGGGTCGGCGGCGAGGCGTTCGCCACCACCGCGCTGACGGTGCGCACGATGCCGTACTCGAAGGTGGCCGCCCCCGTGGCGTCGGTGTTCATGCCCACGTAATAGCGGCCGACGAACGAAGTCGAGGTGGGCGCGGGGGGCACCGGCGCGTCCGGGTAGCTCCAGAGGACCCGCCACATGCGGTTGGGCGCGAGGGTGGCCAGGCTGCGCACCTTCAGCGTGAACGCGAGCTTGCGGGACCCGTCGGAGAAGAACGGCTCCCCGATGGCGATCCACTCGATGTCCATGTCGGGATCGGCCGGCGCGCCGAGCTGGTCGCCGGCGCCGTCCTGGACCACACGGAGGCCCGGATCCACGCACGAGCTGCCGGCCGGCGCGGCGGCCACGGCGTTCGTCCCGCAGGACGAGCCGACCGCGTTGGTGGCGACCACGCGATACGACCACGTCTTGCGCGGGTCGCTCGACTGGTCCACGTAGGCGCGGACCGAGCCGCCCACGGTCGCCAGCGCCTGCTCGGCCCCGTCCGCCTCGCGGCGAAGGATCCGATACGAGCCGACCGGCGACCCGCCGTCTTCCGACTGCGACCAGGTCAGCTTCGTCAGCGACCCGTTGCGGGTGACGGTCAGACGGGGGGCGCCCGGCACGGTCGGTCCGGGGGTGTCGAACTCCGGGAACAGCCGCCGGCCCCCCGTCTGCCGCGCGATGGTGCCGTACGCGGTGTACGAGTTGCCCCGGGCCGCGTCGGCGGACTGCACGCACGCGCCAAGGCAGCCGTCGGCGTACCCGACGACCATGCGTCCCTGCGCGTCGAGGTCGGCGTCGAAGAAGTCGAGCAGGTTGCGGTGGATCTCGGAGCCGCCGCCCAGGTGGATGCCCCCGCGCTGGAGCGGGTCGTGCGGCGTCGCGTCGACGGTGATCCACGACGCGCCGCCGTCGTACGTGTGGGCGACGTAGAGGTGCCAGACGCCGTCCGACGAGAAGCCGTTCATCGCGCCGCCCGAGGTGGTGCCGTAGAACGCCATGGCGGCGCGCCCGCGTCCTCCGGCCACCATGGCGGGGAAGACCGCGCTCTTGACGCCCACCATCGCGCCGACGTCGAAGACGTTGGTCCAGGTGCGCCCGTGGTCGTCCGAGACCGCCACCGCCGGGTTCCGGTCGCCGTCCACGAACCCGAGGTACACGCGGCCGCCGGCATCCACGGCCACGGACGGGTCGCTGCCGCCGGTGCCGGCCGTGCCCGGCACCGTGAACACCGACCACGTGAGGCCGTTGTTCTCCGACACCGCCACGCCGTTCTCGTTGGGATTCACGGTGCCGGCGCACGAGGCGTTGGGCACGTACACGGTGCCGTCCGGCCCCACCTTCACGTGCCCGTGCAGGCCCGCGCACTCCTGGAGGTCGTACATCGGGATCGCCGGCCCGAACGTGATGCCGCCGTCCAGGCTCAGCGCGCAGTTGGCGAACGCGATGTCCTGCGCGCAGTAGTAGAGCGCGTTCTTGTGGAGCGCTCCGTCGGGAAGCGGCTCATGGAACGGGCCGCCCCCCACCGTCTGGTGGTCCACGCCCGATCCCGGCCCCGCGCCCTGGCTCGGCGTCCAGCCCGCGCCGTCGTCGTCGGTGTACGCGGAGGCGCTCGCGAGCGGGTTCAGGAGCAGGTGGGACACGAACGTGCGGCCGGTCTCGTGGTCGGTGAAGAGGATCGGGTCGAGGCTGGTGGCGGCCGTGGGAGGTGACACGTCCTGCCACTGCGACGGCGGCGTCTGCGGGCACACCGCGTCGTCGAAGCGCACGCGCAGGGTCTGCAGCAGCGCCTGGACCATCACGTTGCCGGTCTTCCAGTTCACGCCGATGTTCGGCTCGTCCTGCGAGTTCCGGGTCATCCCGGCCGCGATCTGCGCGGACGAGGGCGTGTGGCTCTGGTACCGCGGCGGCTCTCCCGCGTCGATCGGGGCCGGCGGCAGGCCCTCGCCCTGGGCGACGACGGTGACCGTGGCGCGATACGGGTCGCCGGCCGAGGCCGCCGCGAAGAAGACGACGTGCACGTGGAAGACCCCGGTGCCGACGGCCGACGGGTCGAGGTCCTCCTGCTCGAAGTTGCCGGGGCCGGTGGCGCTGTCGCCCACGATCGGACCGGTGGCGCCGCCCCGGTGGACGTACACGTCGTAGTCGGTCGCGACGCTGCCCCAGCGCAGCAGCAGGCGGGCCGAGAGCCCCTCCCACTGCGCCGGAGTCCCGGTGAGCGTCAGCACGTACGTCTCGCAGTTGACGCCCTCCTGGCAGAACGCGTCGTGGTCGCCCAGTTGCGGCCCCGGCGACACGCCGCCCGGCGCCGTGCCGATCCATTGCACGGACGCGCCTTTGTCCGGCCCGAGCGTGCCGCCCGGCGGATCGGCGGCGCGGGCGCGCGCCGGCGCGAGGAGCGCGGCGGCCGCCAATGCCAGGCCGACCACACCGCTCGCGGACGACAGGGAACGACCTTCGAACGTGAGCGCGCCTCGCGTCATCACTCGCCTCCGCTATGGGCTGGCGCGCGAAGGTGCAGTTCACATGCCAGCGCGCGAGGCGGGGGCGGACGCATCCGGCGGGCATCTGCGTTCCACTTGTGGGTCGCGGGCTGCTACGCGTTGCCCGGCGCGCGGCCGGGCGGGACCGATGGCCTCAGCTTCCCGGCGGCGACTCCGCGATCCGCCGCCGGTAGACCTCGCGCGCGTGGTCGTACGCCCGGCGCGCGTCCTCCCGCTCGGCCGGCGCGATCTTCGGCGCCTTCTGGGTCCAGCACTGGTTGACGCCGGCCAGCGCCCATTCCGCGCTGCGCCGCGAGGCGCGGATCGGCTTGCCGTCCACCAGGGCGAAGATCGGGTTGGTGTGCGACGACGGCAGGATGCGCACGGCCAGCCAGCTGCTCTGCCGCAGCGGCGCCGCGAACGAGACCTCGCGCACGGTCCCGTCCGCGATCACGGTCCTGCGCTCCACGGCCCGGCCGTTGACGACCAGCTCCACCGGCACCTCGCGCGACGAGCCGATGCGGGCGCGCTCGAGGTCCCAGAACGGCGGCTGGTCGTGGCGCAGCCGGCGGATCGCCTCGTTCGGCAGCGGGTCGAGCCAGGCCGCCACCTTCACGGTCGCGCGCGCGAGCTCGCCCGCGGCGAGCCGGACCTCGCTGCCCTCCGTCCCGACCTCGCGGCCGTTCACCGTGAAGTCCATCAGGTGGCTCTTGCCGTCGCCGACGTAGGCGCGGCCGTCGCGGATCGCGTCGATCCAGGAGCGGTAGCTGAGCTTGCCGTCCACCTTGCAGTACGAGCGGCCCTGGCCGACGCGGTCGTCGGTGATGCACGGGAAGTCGGTCTCGCCGCTGACGCGGGTGCGGAAGCCGACGTTGAGCGCGTGGTACCAGATGTTCAGCTCCCAGGGCGCCGGCGTGTCGGCGGTGGAGATGAAGTCCACCGCGCCCTCGTGCGTCACGTCCACGATGTACTCGTTCGCGCCGATGCTGTCGAAGCCGGGCACCTCGTGGTTCGGCAGCTCGGCCGTGCCCACGCCGAGCCCCCAGCCGGAGTGCGTGAAGCCGGTCACCGCGCCCTGCGCCTTCGCCCACTTCAGCACGGGCAGGTCCCACGACGGCCACTGCTCGATGCGCGTCGTGCCCGGGTAGTCCTGCTCCTTCAGCCCGAGCAGCGCCAGGTGGCCCGCGTGGCTCGACGGGAAGCCGGAGACCTCGATGTCGTAGTGCAGCAGGCTCTCGGGCGTCGAGAGCGGATGGTCGGCGCCGCTGAAGAACCGCTTCTGGTAGTACCAGCAGGGCCCCCAGGTCAACACGCACGCGACGTTGAGCGCCTCGCCCTGCGCCTGCGCCCACATGTCCTTCGGCTCGACGCCCTGGGTGGGGCTCTCGTAGTGGGAGCAGCCGGCGGCGTGGATGTGGTGGTCCCCGGAGTACCAGCCGTGCCTGGCGGGGTCGATCCAGCGCTGCAGGTTGCAGGAGACCTCGTCCGACTCGTCCACCACGAGCAGCTCCTGCTCCTGCACGTGGTACTCGGGGCCGCGGCCGCAGGTGACCGTGTACCGGCCGGCGGGGAGCAGCAGCGTGTCGCCGTGCTTGCGGTAGACCTGCGGCTGGAAGGGGAAGTCCGGCGCCAGCCGCTTGGACGGGCTCGGGTACACGCGCCGCAGGCGGTCGCGGACGACGAACGACGCGACGGTCGCCCGGCCCTGCTCGTCGCGCACGCGCAGCTTCACCGGGTACGCGGGCAGCGCGTCGAAGAGCACGGCCACCTCGCTGCGGTAGCCGATGTCCTGGCTGCCCTGGCCCACGTTGAAGCGCAGCCGCGCCGAGCGCTGGCCGCGGTCGCGGCTGTAGACCTGCAGGACCTGGTAGTCCACGGGGAAGCCCGACAGCCGCTCGCCGAGCGGCGGCTGGCTGTAGACCTTCACCTCGGGGCGGTAGAACGAGACGTCGGCCCAGCGCTCGCGGACGTCCTGCGCGGTCACGGTCTGCGGAGGCTCGGCGCTGCCGCCGGACGCCCAGGACGGGGTAAAGACGCGCCCGCTGTTCGGGCTCTCCACCGCGAGCGGCGCGGTGACCCCGGCCTGGTTCAGCACCTTCACCAGGAAGACGCGCGTGCCGCCCTCGACCAGCTCGGCCCGCGCCGCGCCGCGCGCCACCTTCACCCGGCTCTCCGGGTTGATCTCCACGACCACCAGCACGTGCTTGTCGAGGGCGTCTTGCAGCCCCCGCACGGCCGCGCCCTCGTCGGCCTGCGCCAGCGAGGCCTCGATCGCCGCCTGGTCGTCGGCCGGAAGCGGCTGGCCCAGCGAGGCGAGCGCGGCCGTGATGGCGCGCACGTGCAGGGCCAGCGGCTGCAGCGGCACCGCCGGCTCGTGCAGCGGATGCGGGTGCTCGGCCGGCTGCTGGCCGCCGCTGAGCGCGCCGGCCGCGAGCACGAGCGCGGCGGCCGCCGCCGCGAGGACGCCTGGACGCATCGTGGCGGGCATGGTGGCTCCTCCCACCAGCCGGTCGTGCCGGCCGGCTTCGATCCCGGAGGCGGGGAGTGTAGCGCGCGCGGCTTCCTACAGCCTCTTGAGGTAGGCGAGCAGTGCGGGCCGCTCCTCCGGCGTCGCGGGACGGTCGTGGCGGATGCCGTCCGTGGTGAGGATTGGCGCCCGCGGGTTGACCGACTTCACCGCGCGGAAGAACGCGTCGTAGTGGTCGAGAGTCTCCTCGAGCGTGGCGGCGCTGTTGTTGTGGAAGTAGGGCGCGGTACGGGAGAGGCCGCGCAGCTGCGGGGTGTCGAAGACGCCGAAGTCGGCCGGGTTGCCGGTCAGGAGGCCGCGGCCCGGATCGCTGGTGGTGATCCGCTGGGTGGTCGCGCCGGTCGTCACCTCGTAGGTGCGGACGTTCTTCATCATCTGCGCCGTGCACGGGGCGAAGCCGAACCCGGGCGCGCGCGGGCAGGTGCTCCGGATCAGGTGGTAGCGGGTGATCGGCGCGACGCCCGGCAGCGCGTGCTCGGTCGGCGTGGACTGGCTGGGGTGGCTGCCGTCGTTGCCGTGGCACTGGCCGCACGCCCGCACGAAGACGGCCTTGCCTTCGGCCTCGAGCGGCGTCAGCTCGGGGTCGGGATCCACGAGCGGGGCGCCCGCCTCCATCGCGGCCGCGAGCTCGCGCACGGCGTCGGACGAGAACAGCGCCGACTGGAACGCCGCGAGCCG